>CAYUKF010000020.1:7605-16548 GCA_964445215.1 uncultured Thiotrichales bacterium | reverse complement strand
TTTAAAGAATGTTTGCTCGTCTTGAGTCATTTGCTCATCTAATAAACTATAAGTAGTCGTCCCTGAAGATTACCTAACGCATTAATATTAAAGACTAAAATTCCAATAAGCGTTAAAATAGTTTGCAAGCAAACAAGTCATCGGACTCAAAACCTTGCAAACTATGAAGCCTGAAACGCCCGATAATCACCCTGATTTATTTCGTTCACAACTTTCTCAAATTCTTAAGATGTCACACCCACTGTGCCGTTTAGCAGACCAGATTAACTGGTCTCGCATCGAAGATAAGATTGATGTGGTCTACAGTACGGGTTGTGGTCACCCTGCATTACCCACCCGTTTATTAGCGGGACTTCACTATTTAAAATACACGTTTAATGAAAGCGACGAAAGCGTGGTAGAGCGCTGGGTTGAAAATCCTTACTGGCAATATTTTTGTGGTTACGAACAGTTGCAACATGACCTCCCTTTGCACCCCACCACCTTAGTCAAATGGCGCAACAGAGTAGGCGATAAATTAGAGGCGTTATTCGATGAAATCATCACAGTTGCAATGGAATCAAAGGCACTTAAACCGCATGCCTTGAAGCATGTGAACGTGGATACCACGGTGCATGAAAAAGCCATTGCCTTTCCAACGGATGCGAGGCTGTATCAAAAGATGCGCGTTACGTTAGTGCGCGAAGCGCACAAACGATCGATTCCACTGCGTCAAAGCTTTAAGAAAGTGGGTAAAAAAGCCTTTATCCTGCAAGGGCGTTATGCCAGTGCAAAACAAATGAAGCGGGCAGCAAAACAGACACGAAAGTTAAAAACCTATTTGGGACGATTAACACGCGATATCCAGCGTAAAGCGCCTATGATGGATGATGACTTAACGCGCTTAATTGAGCGTTCAAACAGGTTGTTAAAACAACAGCGAAAAGATAAAAACAAACTCTACAGTATTCATGAGCCAGAGGTTCGCTGTATTGCCAAAGGAAAAATACACAAGCGTTATGAGTTTGGTTCAAAAGCCTCTTTTGTCACCACGTCAAAAGATAACTGGGTTGTGTCAGCACAAAGCTTAGATAATCCATACGATGGCCATACACTTAAAAGCGCACTGAGCCAAGTGAAAGCGTTAACGGGTATTGCACCTCAAGAGGCTTACTGTGACATGGGATACCGAGGACATGGTTTAAAAGGGGAAACGAAGATTCACCTTGTTGGAAAGATACCCAAACGCGCAACAAAAAGTTTACGAAAATGGATGAAACGACGCGCTGCTGTCGAGCCGATTATCGGTCATTTGAAATCGGACTATCGACTGAACAGAAATCATCTAAAAGGTAAAGCAGGTGATCATGCCAATGTCGTCTTAGCAGCGGCTGCATACAATATGGCTAAGCTACTGGCTTGGTTTTATTGGCCTCTGTATTTTAAGCGTCATTTTTTCTCTTTAAGCAGGAAAATAGTTGAAAAGAGTAAAATAAATACCCTGTGTTTTGCTTAATCTTCAGGGGCGACTAGCTAATTCAAGGCAGCACAACAACGCAGATGACCGCTTCTCGTCTCGCCCAAAGGGAGCCAGCCCAATGCACCGCTACTGCGTTACAGCCCTTGGCAAGGGAACAACCCTTGCCTGCGGACTGCGCCTTGTATCGGCACATTGGGCTGGCTCTGAACCTGTTAATACTAACTTGTTGGAGTACCAGGGAAGACTGCTTAAACCTAAAGAAATCAGCTAAATCGTAGCGAGGGTGTCTAAAGTGATGAAAGCAACGTGTTTTTTGCTGATTTTAGGTAATCGCGTAGTCACTCTACGGGTGAGCCTACAATAAGCAAAAACATTAGGTTTAGTGCATTAAGCGTTCACAGTAGATTTAACTGATTTATTTAGGCTCAACGCGATTTTAAGCAACACAGCTTGTAGCTGTACCAGATACTAAACTGCGTCGTTATCTTGCTCGCCAGTTCTGATGCGAATCACTTTTTCTACAGCTAGCACAAAAATCTTACCATCACCAATTTTACCGGTACGTGCCTCGTTGGTAATAACCTCAAGGGCATTTTCCAACTGATCATCAGTGACGACCACTTCGATTTTGACCTTGGGAATAAAATCAACGACATATTCAGCTCCACGATAGAGCTCAGTATGGCCTTTTTGTCGACCAAAACCCTTACTTTCTGTCACTGTCATGCCGGTAATACCAACAGCAGACAATCCTTCACGTACTTCATCTAATTTAAACGGCTTAATAATAGCTTCTATTTTTTTCATAGCTGCCTCGAGCAGATAGGGTTATAGAGCTAGTTAAGCTCATTGTATAGTATATAGTACAACGACTCTGTGTTGACGTCGATGTCTTATGCTCCGCCTTACCAGTGCCTGCAAATCAGCGTACCCTAAACATAGCGCGATGTTATCGGATAACGTCGATCTCTACCGAAAGCTCGTGCTGTCAATTTAACGCCCGGAGGCGCTTGACGCCGTTTGTACTCATTACGTCGCACCATGCCAACAACCTTGCGCACCGTCTCTTCACTAAAGCCATCAGCGATAATTTCGGCAACAGATTTATCCTCTTCAACATAGGCTACAAGAATGGGATCAAGGATCTCGTAGGCAGGCAAAGAGTCCACATCTTTTTGATCGGGCGCCAACTCAGCAGAAGGCGCTCGATTAATAACCCGCTCAGGAATGACGTCAGAAATTGTATTGCGATAACGCGCCAACTGATAGACCATGGTCTTAGAAACATCTTTTAACGGTGCAAACCCCCCTGCCATATCGCCATACAAGGTTGCATAACCCACTGCCATTTCACTCTTATTGCCCGTGGTTAACACCATGCGGCCAGTCTCATTTGAAATGGCCATCAGCAACACGCCGCGACAACGCGCTTGCAAATTTTGTTTAGCCAAATCGCTTGGCGCCATATCCTCTTTTTGATTTAACTGCGCAACAAAGGCATCAAACATTGATTCAATCGCAATCTCATCATAGCGAACACCCAATGCTTGAGCTTCGGCACGTGCATCTTCGATACTCATGTCGGAGGTATATTGATAAGGCATCATCACCGCTTGCACATTTTCTGCGCCTAAGGCATCAACGGCAACCGCAAGTGTTAGCGCAGAATCAATGCCCCCAGACAAACCCATCACTATCCCTGGAAAGCCATTTTTACCCACATAATCACGTACTGCTAATACTATTGCCTGATAGTTCGATTGCTCACGCTGAGGCAGCACGTATGTTTGCGCGACACTCGGCTGTAAGTCGCCAGCAGATCCCACGTTGGCAAATTCCACCAGGGAATTAGCACTAGCAAACATTGGCGCACAATAATGAATAGATTCATCAGCAGCGATAACCATTGAGGCACCGTCAAACACTAACTCGTCTTGGCCACCAACCAAGTTGCAATACACAACCGGCAAACCACTCTCACGCACACGCTGGATCAACACCGTTTCACGCTCACTCTGTTTATCTTCATGATAGGGCGATGCGTTGATATTAATAATCAAATCAGCCCCAGCGCGCAGCGCCTGATTCACCGCGCCAGGCCGCCAGATGTCTTCACATATCGTTAAAGCCAACGACACGCCGTTAACAGCAAAAACACAGGCTTCATCACCCGGCGTAAAATAACGTTTTTCATCAAAAACGCCATAGTTTGGAATTTGCTGCTTATGATAGGTGCAAAGTATTTTTCCATCAGCCAACACTGAAGCAGCGTTATATAACAAGCCGTCTTTCAGTAAAGGGTAGCCAACAACAACCTTAATACCCTTAATCTGTTTTACCAATAAATCCAAAGACTGGGCTACCGCCGCGCAAAAACCATCACGCAAAACTAAATCTTCAGGCGGGTAACCACTTAGGCTTAACTCAGGAAAAATAACTAAATCAGCAGACTGCTCTACTCGCGCAAACGCGGTTGCAGACAACACCTGCTCGGCGTTACCTTCAATGTCGCCAACATGTAAATTACATTGTGCGATACTTATGCGAATTTTTTTTGCCAAAGCGACTTCATCCAGCGATTACATGTATTAATATTTATTCTTAGCATGCGTACCATCATAAAAAGACAAAGCTGAAGACTGTTTACCCATACAAAGTAATGGGTTTTAGACTCTTCAACATTGAATACTTTTAGTAAAAAATTGCTATCAGAGTGCGGCCAACAATAATAGTTTTAGTCATAACACAACTCCGTGTCCAGGTCTTTCCTTACAAGAAACACCAAGATAAGCTAGGCTGACAATCTTTGTTTTAACTGCCCACCAATATTCGCTGGCGAACGCACTACCTCAACTCCTACTTTTTCTAACGCAGCAATCTTACCTTCAGCAGTGCCCTGCCCACCAGAGATAATCGCGCCAGCATGGCCCATACGGCGACCACTTGGCGCGGTGATACCCGCAATATAAGCCACCACTGGCTTGCTGACATCGCTCTGAATAAATTCTGCCGCGGCTTCTTCGGCTGCGCCGCCAATTTCGCCGACCAGGATAATACTTTTTGTCTGCTCATCTTGCTCAAACAAGCGTAGGCAATCGATAAAATTCATGCCCTGAATAGGATCACCACCAATACCAACACAGGTGCTTTGCCCAAAGCCCACCATCGTCGTCTGGTGCACGGCTTCATAGGTGAGCGTACCCGAACGCGAGACTATTCCCACCGAGCCCACTTGATGAATATTGCCAGGCATTATGCCAATCTTGCAGCCACCCGGGGTAATAACACCCGGGCAATTCGGCCCAATCAACCATGTATCATATTGTTTCAATACGGCCTTAACCTTGAGCATATCCAAAACCGGTATGCCCTCAGTAATACAACAAATCACTTTAACACCCGCAGCAGCTGCTTCGATAATCGCTTCGGCTGCAAATGGTGCCGGCACATAAATACTGCTTGCTTGCGCGCCAGTTTGCTCAACTGCTTGCCTAACTGTATTAAATACCGGCAAGCCAAGATGACTTTGGCCACCTTTACCTGGCGTTACGCCACCGACCATTTGCGTACCATAGGCAATCGCTTGTTCGGAATGAAAGGTGCCTTGCTTACCGGTAAAACCCTGGCAAATGACTTTAGTGTTTTTATCAACCAATATACTCATTAGCCAATGTCTCTTTCAGAGATTTTTTCAGCTTGCTTGGCCAGTGCAACGGCTTGCTGCGCCGCCATAGTTAAAGACTCAGTCGACACCAGATCAAGCCCACTTTCATCAAGCAGCGCACGTGCTTGCTCTGCATTAGTGCCTTGCAAACGCACCACAACAGGAATGGCAATGCCTACTTCTTTAATGGCGGAAATAATGCCTTGTGCAATCAAATCACAACGGACAATACCGCCAAATATATTCACTAAAATTGCATTAACCTGATCGCCGGCGACAATCAACTTAAAGGCTTCAGCAACTTTGTCTGCCGTGGTGCCACCACCGACATCGAGAAAATTAGCTGGCTCACCGCCATGCAGCTTAATCAAGTCCATCGTCGCCATGGCCAAGCCTGCACCATTGACCATGCAGGCAATATCACCGTCTAACGAGATATAGTTGAGGTTATGAACGTGCGCCGCGCGCTCTTTTTCATCTTCTTGCTCGGCGTCACGCAGTGATGCCAAATCGGAATGGCGATACAAGGCATTGTCGTCAATCTCCACCTTAGCGTCGAGCGGGATCAATTGATCATCCTCAGTTATCGCCAAGGGGTTAATTTCTATCAGGCTGGCATCTTTTGCTACGTACAGGCGATAAAGTGATTGCATCAATTTAGCCAGGGAAGCCATCAAAACCGGTGACAATCCCAAGTCAAAAGCCACTTGTCGGCATTGCCAAGACTGCAAACCAACAACGGGATTGACGACCAGACGATGAATTTTTTCTGGCTGAGTCGCCACCACTGTTTCGATATCCATTCCGCCTTCGGTCGACAGAATGAATACAACACGTTCAATTGCTCTGTCCAGCAAAAGGCTGACATACAGTTCTTGTTGGATATTGATTGCTGGCTCAATCAACACATGGTTCACGGGCAGACCTTGCAACCCTGTTTGATGTGTCACTAGATGCGAGCCAAGTAACTCGTTAGCAGCCTGCTCTAGCTCAACGATATTGCTCACCAACTTGATGCCGCCCGCCTTACCGCGTGCGCCTGCATGCACCTGCGCCTTAACAACCCAGCCGTTAGCAGGGATTTTTGCCATCAGCTCACGAGCCTGCGCTACTGACACAGCAACACCGTGTTCAGGCAAGCTAATACCAAAGCTCTCAAACAAGGCTTTGGCTTGATATTCGTGAAGCTTCATCTATGATTGGATATAAATTATTGGCTCGATGCCCATTTAATTTTGGCTGCACCCTGCCCCCCACGCTTTCGCGGAGCCTGCCCCGTGCTTGACACGGGGGCAAGCTCTTGAGGTGCAGGTTAAAACGGAATATCGTCGTCAAAATCATCGTTCGCCATGGCCTGTCCTTGGGCTGGCACCGATGCAGGCTGTTGTTGCGCGCTGCCAGAGCGTTGCGGCGCCGATTGAGATGACGACTGACCACCACCGTACGATTGCTGATCGCCACCACCACGACTATCAAGCATCTGCATTTCGTTGGCAACAATCTCTGTGGTGTAACGATCATTACCACTCTTATCCTGCCATTTGCGCGTTTGTAAACGGCCTTCGATATAAATTTTAGAGCCTTTTTTACAGTACTCACCGACAATCTCAGCCAAGCGTCCAAAAAAGACTAAATTATGCCATTCGGTTTTTTCCTGCCTCTCGCCGGTATTTTTATCTTTCCAGCTTTCACTCGTTGCAATCGAACAATTCGCTGCGGCAGCGCCGCTAGGCATATAACGAATCTCCGGATCTTTACCCATATTACCGATTAGAATTACTTTATTTACGCCTCGTGCCATCTCTCTCTCCCGTAGC
Organism: uncultured Thiotrichales bacterium; assembly: GCA_964445215.1. GTDB lineage: Bacteria > Pseudomonadota > Gammaproteobacteria. The sequence continues at coordinate 9,608 of CAYUKF010000020.1, read as the reverse complement.
TATCACTATAACAATGTTATCTTGCAATACTTACCGATGAATTTTCTAATGCTGCTGTCTCGTCTTGTTCTGTTTGAGCAATTCGAAACGAGTTCAACGCTGCCTCGTCCAAAGTGTTCTTATCTACCTTTAAATAAGCCACCTCATCATCAACAATGACGATTGCTTCTTCGACACCAGCTATTGCTAACAAACGCGTATTAAACTCTACCGCTTCGGCTTCACTCACCGCGCCAACCCGAATCATGCGACTACTAAAATAACGTGGGCTACGTAGAGAAAACATAACCAACAACCAAAACACCGTCAACACGGCTGCCACCATAAACACAGATGATGGCCCCCACTGACCCATCACCCAACCACCCATCACGCCACCGGCAAAGGCACCGAGAAACTGAGCACTGGAGTAAACCCCCATTGCCGTGCCTTTTTTGTCTGCTGGCGCCTCTTTAGCGATCAATGACGGCAACGTCGCTTCTAACACATTAAACGCCAGAAAGAAGATAAACAAGCCCGTAATAATCCCCCACAAGCTCGACGATAGCAGCGCCATGATAAACAGGCCAATGGCGATCGCTGCCACCGCGGCCAAAAGTACCGGCTTCATCTTACGCTTGACCTCAGCAATAATGACAAATGGCACCATTAACAACATAGCGATAATCAAGACGGGGCCATATACCCACGGATGTTGCGCCGCTTCAAGCCCGGCACCATCACGCAAGGCGAGCGGCAAAGCGACAAAGCAAGCGGTCAACAGGAAATGCAGGCTAAAAATACTCAGGTCAATGCGTAGCAACTGGCCATCTTTTAGCAAAGAAGCAATATCCGCAGGTCTTGTTCCCGCATCACGGTGACTGCGTAAAACCACTGTTTTTGGCAAACCAATCTGTACTAGTACCATACCGAGCAAAGCCAATAGTGCGGTAATCCAGAAAATACCGGGCACACCCACCCATTGCTCCAAAATTGGCCCAAGAATCATTGACAAAACAAAGGAAAAACCAATGCTGATGCCAATTGTCGCCATAATTTTACTGCGCTGCTCTTCACGCGTGACATCGGCTGCCAAAGCCATAATCGCCGCAGCAATGGCACCGGCACCTTGAATCGCCCGGCCAACAATCACCATCACAATAGAGTCGGCCATCGCTGCAACGACACTGCCGATAGCAAATATCGCCAGCCCGATCATAATCACCGGCTTACGACCAATGCGATCAGACCAAAGGCCAAACGGAATCTGTAACAACGCTTGCGTCAGGCCGTAAATACCCAGGGCAAGACCGATCAACAACGGCGTTACACCCTCTAATTCGACCGCATAAAGTGAAAATACCGGCAAAATCATAAATAGGCCCAGCATGCGCAGGGAATAAAGGCTAGCAAGGGTCAGCGTCGCGCGCTTTTCCGTCGGATTCAAACCAGAGTATGACAAGGGGATAAAAGCTCTTTTGATTGTTGCTGCGAAAAACGCGTATATTACCAGGTTGCATTAGGATCTGTTGACGTTTCATTTGCATCACTGTTGCGTCTGCAAAAACGCCAATCACCAACAGTAGGCGCTTTAGGCGAGGCGCGAGGAGAAAAGTTTCGTGGCTCTAAACGAACGACGAGTAACGCCGAGTGGCGCTTTTTCAGGCGCAACCCGAAGGGCTGGGCCGCTTTTTTCGTCCTACTGCGTTGTCAGTCGCTTGTGTAGAACCACTACACAACGCTCCTTCCGCCTCGTAGAGCCAAAAAAGCGGCTCCAGCAGTGATAAAAATGAAACGTCAACAGACCGTAGTGTCATGTCAAGGCAATATTGTCGCATTCAGCGTTGCTGTGGTGTTTCGCTGCAAGGCGCAGTACGCAGTCAATGGTTGTTCCCTTGGCAAGTACTGTAACGCCGCAGCGGAACACCACAGCAATGCCCGAAGGGTTGGTCTGTCAGCGCCCATGGCAGCGTTGCACCTCTTGCAAAGGACTATGGCCATTCGCTGCGAGCTGCGCCTTGCCA
>CAYUKF010000020.1:1919-7505 GCA_964445215.1 uncultured Thiotrichales bacterium | reverse complement strand
GCGTTGCACCTCTTGCAAAGGACTATGGCCATTCGCTGCGAGCTGCGCCTTGCCATGGGCGCTGACAGACCAACTGAATACGACAATATTGCCTTGACATGACACTACGAGCAGGAAACAAGATGGACACAATCCGCATTCGCGGGGCACGCACGCACAACCTCAAGGCAATCGATATTGATATCCCGCGTAATCAGCTGGTTGTCATTACCGGTTTGTCCGGCTCAGGCAAATCGTCACTGGCCTTCGACACTATTTATGCCGAAGGTCAACGTCGCTACGTCGAGTCCTTATCAAGCTATGCGCGCCAGTTTTTATCGATCATGGAAAAACCGGATGTTGATTTAATAGAAGGGCTTTCACCGGCCATTGCTATCGAGCAAAAAACTACCTCGCATAACCCACGCTCAACAGTCGGCACGGTTACCGAGATCTACGACTACCTACGTTTGCTCTACGCCCGCACGGGTGAACCACGTTGCCCTGACCACGATACTGTGCTGCAAATACAAACCGTCAGCCAGATGGTCGATCATATTCTCGAGCTCGACGAAGGGCTGCGGGTCATGCTCTTAGCACCGGTTATTGATCAACGTAAAGGCGAACACCTACAAGTACTGCAACAATTACGCAGCCAAGGTTATGTCCGTGTCCGCGTTAACGGCGAAGTAACCGAAATCGATGCAGTCGAAAAACTCGACCTGCGACGAAAACACACCATTGAAGTCGTCATCGACCGTTTTAAAGTGCGCGCCGAAATCCAGCAACGTCTTGCTGATTCCGTTGAGACCTGTCTTGAGCTTGGCGGCGGCCGTGCTCGCATTGCCTTCATCGACGATAAAAAACGCCAGGAAATACTGTTTTCAGCAAACTTTGCCTGTCCTGTTTGTGGCTACAGCATTGCTGAGTTGGAGCCACGCTTATTCTCATTTAACAACCCCGCTGGCGCTTGCCCAGGCTGTGATGGTCTTGGCAAAAAAACATTCTTTGACCATAAACGCGTTGTCATGCATCCACAGCAAAGTCTTGCTGGTGGCGCCATTCGTGGCTGGGATCGTCGCAATGGCTACTATTATCAGTTATTAATTTCTTTATCGACACACTACGGTTTCGATATCGATGTGCCATTTGAAGAGCTCAGTGAGACAAGCCAAAACATTATTCTCCATGGCTCTGACGATGAGGTGATTAAATTCACTTATTTCAGTGAACGTGGCGGCACCTTTATTAAAGAACAAGCGTTCGAGGGCATCATTCCCAACATGCAGCGACGCTATAAAGACACCGAGTCCACTGTCGTCCGCGATGAGCTGGCAAAATACATGTCAACCCATGATTGTCCTGACTGCAACGGCACACGCCTAAAACGCGAAGCACGCAATGTTTATATCAATCGATGTTCAATGCCAGACATCACGCGCTTGCCCATCGACCAAGCAAAATATTTTTTTGAAACACTTAAATTACCTGGCGCACGCGGCGAAATCGCTTCGCGCATTATCAAAGAAATCAGTCAACGTTTATCTTTTTTAGTCAATGTCGGGCTCGACTACCTAACGTTAGAACGCAGTGCCGATACACTTTCAGGCGGTGAAACACAACGTATTCGTTTGGCCAGCCAAATTGGCGCTGGGCTTGTTGGTGTTATGTATGTGCTCGACGAACCCTCTATTGGGTTACACCAACGCGATAATGAGCGCTTATTAGATACGCTACGCTATCTGCGTGATCTCGGTAACTCGGTAATTGTTGTTGAACATGATGAAGAGGCTATACGCGCTGCTGATTTTGTCATCGACATCGGTCCCGGCGCAGGCGTTCATGGCGGTAAAATCATTGCCCAAGGCACACCCGCACAAGTACTACAACATACCGACTCCATTACAGCAGACTATCTTGTTGGCCGTAAACAAATTGAAATCCCTGGGCACGATTTTGAATTTAATGCCGAACATACGCTGAGTGTTTTTGGTGCCAAAGGTAATAATTTGAAAAATGTTGATGCCCATTTCCCACTCGCCGCCATGACCGTGGTCACCGGCGTCTCAGGTTCAGGCAAATCCAGCCTGGTTAATGATACGGTTTATCGCGCTGCCACCATGGCAATCAATCAAAGCACAGCTGAGCCTGCCGCACATGAAAAAATCATCGGATTGGACAAACTCGACAAAGTGATTAATATTGATCAAAGTCCCATCGGCCGTACACCGCGCTCTAACCCAGCCACTTATACCGGACTGTTTACACCGATACGCGAGTTATTTGCTGCCACGCAAGAAGCCCGTTCACGCGGCTATGGCCCTGGACGTTTTAGCTTTAATGTTAAAGGTGGTCGCTGTGAAGCCTGCCGGGGCGATGGTGTTATCAAAGTTGAAATGCATTTTCTTGCTGATATTTATGTGCCCTGTGATATCTGTAAAGGCCAACGCTATAACCGCGAAACCTTGGAGATACGCTATAAAGGCAAAACTATTGACGAAATCCTGAGCATGACGATAGAAGACGCAGCAAACTTTTTTAGTGCCGTACCCATATTAAAACGAAAACTCGATACCTTGGTTGACGTCGGGCTTGCCTATATTAAGTTAGGCCAAAATGCCACGACACTTTCGGGTGGTGAAGCACAACGCGTTAAATTATCACGTGAACTTTCTAAACGTGACACCGGCAACACACTTTATCTGCTTGATGAACCGACTACTGGTTTACATTTTCACGATATTCGCCAGCTATTAAAGGTATTGCATCGCCTGCGTGACCAAGGCAGCACCATCATTATTATTGAACATAATATGGATGTCATTAAAACAGCGGACTGGATTTTGGATCTTGGCCCTGAAGGTGGCGACAAAGGCGGTGAAATTATCGCTACTGGCACACCGCAACAAATTGCCGAAACCCGTCATTCTCATACTGGGCAATTTTTAAAAGAAGTGCTCGAACGGCATCATCAAGCGCCAGCGAAAAGTGCCTAATGCTAGTACCGTAAAAAATAACCTCTATTAACAGGCTGCAAACATAAGGAGCCTCTGGTCTATTCATGAATTCGACTCTTGCACCTAAAATATCCAGCTTCTACGTTATACCCCAAGGGCACTTCCTCAGGAATATTACCGTATTCCTTCAGGGCGAAATAATCCCACTATTGCCTACGATTCGCGCCTTGAATCTGAATATTTCAGGCACAATCTACTTCCTACAGAATAAACCAGAGGCTCCTTCATGCAAAACTATCAAAAAAACTTTATTGAATTCGCGCTTGACCAAGGCGCGCTTTGCTTTGGTGATTTCACGTTAAAGTCGGGACGGCAAAGCCCTTATTTTTTTAATACTGGTTTGTTTAACGATGGCCGTGGTATTGCCAAACTCGGTCAAGCCTATGCTGCTGCTATTGTCGACTCAGGCATCGACTTTGATATGTTGCTTGGCCCTGCCTACAAGGGTATTCCTCTCGCGGTGAGCTGCGCTACTGCGCTGGCTGAACACCATAATCGTAATGTGCCTTATGCCTTTAATCGCAAGGAAGCCAAAGATCACGGCGAAGGTGGCACCATTGTCGGCGCCAAATTACAGGGCAAAATATTGATTATCGATGATGTCATCTCTGCCGGCACATCAGTAGGCGAATCAATTGAAATAATTAACACAGCTAACGCCACACCTGCTGGCGTCTTTATCGCCCTTGACCGGCAGGAACGTGGAAAAAATAAGCAATCAGCGATTACCATGGTAGAACAACGCTACGGTATAGCCGTCGGCAATATCATTACACTGGATAATTTAGTGGCTTACCTAAACGAACGTGGCGATATGACTGAACCATTGGTTGCGATTAAACACTATCGACAACAATGGGGCTGCTAAGCCCTCTTATTTGATAAGAGCTTAAAAAAGATGCTGATGCGTCTGAGCCAACTGCCTAATAGATAAATCAACCAGACACAACATAGAAAATACACCCGACTATCGAGCACCACCACAAGCTGGTAGGCATACACCTTGACTCACTCGACCAAGTGGTTTCCTCTGACAAAGACACCGAATTCGTTACTACCTTTCGCCGTAATTTTGCTGATTACGTCAAAACCCAGGAGCAATTATATTGCTCTAATCGACACCAACAAAATAGCTCTTGCCCGCGAAACAATATTGGCACCAATACTAAACCCGTTTAACACCATGATCGCACCAATTAGGACAATTCCAGAGATCTCTGTAAAACAAATCCGCGCAATTACGCACTGACGCCAAACAGCAGATGACAAATATTCACTGGACGCTGCTTTTTTCTGCATAACGTTGATTAGCTTCACTATCTTTGTAGGCATTATGTTAACCCGTAAGCTGACTAAACCATTGGCTGCGTTATCAGACATTAATCAGGTCTCTGCGGCAATGAATGAAATGCTAGTAGGCTTCCAAGAGGTTGCGACAAAGACCAACTCTACGGCTGAAGTTGCTGTAAGTGCATCACAAGAAGCGCATAAAGGCGATGAAATCGTACGCCAAGCCGTCCACCAAATCGAAGACGCAAGCCAAACACTAGACAAAGCAAGCACGATGATTCATGCATTACGTGAAGACAGTGTCAGTATCAGCTCAGTCACTGAAGTCATTCGCTCGATTGCAGAACAAACCAACCTGCTCGCGCTTAATGCTGCCATCGAGGCAGTATGTGCTGGCGAGCAAGGCCGCGGCTTCACCGTGGTCGCTGACGAAGTTAGAACACTGGCTCTGCGTACGAAAAACTCTATTGATGAGATAAACAAAACAATTACTAGCCTGCAAACCCTTTCTGAACAAGCGGTGGAATCAATGGAGCAGAGTCAGGCTGGCATGGTCAACAGTGTTAATCAGGCCAAGCTTGCTGGCCAATCAATCACTGAAATTGCTCGTTCGGTAACCAGCATTTCTGAAACAACCAAGCAAATTGCTGAAGCTACTGATCAGCAAACAACGGTGACGCAAGAGCTAACCGATCGTATCAGGGCGATTGATAGCAGTGCCCCCCATTAGCCGAGTAATAAAAGGCGTAGTTTAGGGAGCCTCTGATTAAGTCTGAGTGAGTCAGATTAAGATTAAAAATCTTCAAACCCAAGGCTCGAAGGAAGTGCCCTTGGGGTATAACGCAGGAGTCGAAGATTTTGAATCTCAAGATAGCCGGTCATGGCTTAATCAGAGGCCCCTTAAGCGACTTTTGCGAAGTTATACAGAAGATGGTAGCAAAAGATGTGACGCTTGGCTAAGCTATACAATGTATCGTGGCGTAAAAATCACCCTATCAATACAAAAAATCTCGTGCTGAATCTGTGACTTTTTTGTAAAATTGATTGACTAAGCAACACGAATATTATTGATCTGCGCCTGTAACCGATCTGGCTCATTATAAGAAATATGCTAGTGCAAGAGTCATGTATTAACATTACTTTCAACAATGCTATAACAATATAGCCAAGCCTTCGTGCATATTAGCATACACCTCAACTTTAGCCATAATAGGCCGTTAGCGAATGAAACCGTCTCGCTAACCGATTTATGAAAAACCGTCGTAATTACTACCGCCTACTCAGGGTACAGCCCGACGCC
>CAYUKF010000020.1:0-1819 GCA_964445215.1 uncultured Thiotrichales bacterium | reverse complement strand
GTACAGCCCGACGCCGAATTAGCCGTTATTGAAGCAAGCTATAAACTCTTAAAATGCAGGCCAGATGCTAACAAAGCGCTACTTGATGAAGCATGGAAGGCATTGCATAGTGAGGTAAAACGTCGTCAGTATGACCAGCAACTTAAAGGCGCCAAAATCACCAATAACTCAAACGGTGCCGAGCACCCCGAGAGCCTGCCCCCCGTGTCAAACACGGGGCAGGCTCCGCGGAAGCGTGGGAGCGCATGGCACCCCAAGCATCAACGACCAAAACAAAATCCAGAACAACACGGAGAATCATCAAAACCCCGCCATTCAAAGGCTAAAGCTCAGCAGAAAAAACACACTACATCACCAAGCACTAAAACAAAACAAACTAATGATCAAAGCACGTCTAGCACAAGCACCAATCAAACTAACGCAAATAAACACAAGCAACACCAAGACAGGGGGCATGCTTATAGCGCTCAAAACGGCCAATATTGTCTTTTTTGTCACACCCCGTATTCACACAACGACTATACGCATCGACACGAATATTGTGATGAATGCTGTAGTCCTTTACTCTTACTGTCAGCAGGGTTTTCCAAGTTGCCACGGCGCCATATAGCTCGCACCAAAGCACAAAAACCTGCTGTCATATACAGCTCATGGCCAAGCAAACCGAGCCGTATTGCCTTAGCCGATTTGTCACCAACTGGCTTAAGCTTTATCAATAAGCGGCCTCTTATTGTTGGCAATTTAATCAAGATTGATGCTGAAGAGTTTAAAGCGATAGCCGAGTTAAGGTATTGCAAAGCGATAGGGGCTTTTTCCAAGATTGGTGTACACTTTATTACTATCCAGTTTTCCCAGCAACGCGGGGCATTTTTGTCAACATCGGCCTAAGCACGCCGACGTGGCTATTTTGACGGGATCAGCAGATACATACAGTGACGTTTCGCAACACCAAATACCACGGGGCTTTAAGGCAACAAACTGACCTGGTTCAGGTTTGAGAAAGGAATAAACCGCTAAACTAAGCGAAAGCGACACGTACTACTGACTCAAGCACGTTGACAATGATTGCTGCGCCACACATAGCTGGGCAGGCTCGCACCAGTATAAGCTAGGGTAAACCGTCTTGCTGACGACAATCCCCTCAAGCAGCGGGTTATCGTGCCGACATCTAACGCTATATGCTATATGGCACTAGCAACTTTATGGGTTGCTAAGAGTCTGTAGACTTAGAAGGCCGTAACGAGGCAAGCGGAAAAATAGGCTCATTTCACGGCACAATAGTAGATCCATCCTGGCCAAGCAAGCACTTAGCGCCACGCTAAAGGCAAGGTAAAAAATATCAGTACGGTAGCTAAATGAGTCCGGAGACACCAACAAATGCGGAGGATGTATTGGCAACGAATAACACACACATAAGTACGTGTGGCTTAACCAGTCCAAAAATAGCCTCTCACTCGATCGTCAGCGTACGATTCACTAATGTATGGCGTGATATGTTGAGTCTAGGACAAAAATTTACCTCTAAGTTTGGTTTATTGGCCAGCATTAGTCTGAGCCTATGCTTGTTGTCACCTATCGCGGCCGCCGAATTATATAAATGGACTGATGCAAACGGTCAGATTCATTACAGTGACCACGTCCCACCAAAGCATGTCAACCGCAAAAGGGAGGTCGTCAACGATTCAGGGGTTCGTTCAGTCGTCGTGGACGAAGCCAAGACTAAAGAAGAAATTATCACTGAACGGCAACAAACCACTCTGCGTAAGAAAGAAGAAGAAAATCAGCGTCAAGCTGAGCGCTATCAGCGCAATTTAATCGC
>CAYUKF010000019.1:6095-16712 GCA_964445215.1 uncultured Thiotrichales bacterium | reverse complement strand
AATGCATTAAACCTTTATCGTTTAGATAATTTTAACTACCCTCAAGGTGACACCGGGCTGCGTGCTTTAGTCGAAAAGCCTGCTGACGCGCCGAACTGGAAAGAAGATGGCTATCTGGATCGCTTACCTAAAGACCCCTGGCAGAACGAATATCAATATTTAAACCCTGGCGTACATGGCAGCATTGATATTTTTACTTATGGACGTGATGGTGGTAGTGGTGGCGAAGGTGCTGATGCTGATATTGGCAATTGGAGCCTTTAAGAGGCCTTAATGACGTTAATAGGCGCTAGGACGATGCAACGACAAAAAGGCTTTACCTTGCTTGAACTGATTGTCGTTACCCTCATCATCGGCCTCATAATAGGTGTAGTTAACCTGTCTTCAGGCCTGAGTCGTCAGCATGATGTGCAGGAAGAAATAGAACGGTTGGCGGCACTGATTGATTTGGCTGCGCAAGAGTCTATCTTTAAGTCTACCGAGATCGCACTTGAGTTTGAAGAGAGTAGTTATCGATTTCTAACGCTGATTGAAAACGAATGGCAGCCCATCGAAGCGGATCGTATTTTGCGTCAACGGCAATTGCCTACGGGTTTAGAAATAGAATTATTCATTGAAGGTGAACAGAAAGAAGTTTTTAGTATTGAAACTGAGGGTTCAGACAAACAAAATATTCCGCCGCGTATTTTTTTACTTTCAAGTGGCGAGATCACGCCTTTTGAAGTTAGCCTCAAGGGAGCTGATGGAGATATCTTGTATACGCTAATTGGCCATATCAACGGCGAATTAGAGATAGAGAAAGCCGAGGCTGAGCCGAGTTAACCTCTATGCCTAAGTTAAACCTAGAAACCTCAGTTGGATCACGCAAGTCTACGCAAGCTCTTGGCGTACCTGGCAAAACAGAAAAAATTCTCATCGCCAACAAGTCGATCACAAATTTTTCCGTTTCACCATGCACACCAATATCTTACGCATCTTTTTCGCGCCCAACTAAGGTTTCTAGGTTAAAGACACCATCATGGTTTGTTCGTGAAAAAGGCTTTACTCTTATTGAAGTCATCATTGCTTTGGCTGTGATCTCTATTTCGATGGCAGCAGTGATTAATGGCGTGGGTAAAAATATTAATAATGCCAGTTACCTTCGTGAGAAGACATTGGCACATTGGGTTGCGTCAAACAAAGTCGCTGAAATTCAGTTAAGTAACATTGCCATCGATGCCAGCGAAAAAAAAGGTGAAACGACCTTGGCTAATCTTCGCTGGCAATGGAATGTCAAAATTAGTAATACCGATATCGAAGCCATCAAACGCTTAACGGTTGAAGTACAGCGCGAAGAGGGTAATGAACCTTTGGCAACCGTTATCGCTTACGTGGGGCAAGGGTCATGATTTCACGGCGACGTGTACTCTTCAAGGGGGTAGCCCGCGGGGGACAAGGTCTGCGCAAGAAAACTATCAGTGGATTTACCTTGCTTGAGCTATTGGTGGCCGTGTCAGTCTTTGCTGTTGTCGCTGCCTTGGCCAGCGGTGGTTTTAACGCTGTCTTAAATACCGCCTCTCACAGTAAGGGGCAAATGCAACGATTTGCAGCATTGCAAAAGGCGATGGTAATTATTGCGCGAGATGTCGAACAAGCGGTAGAACGCCCTGTTCGTGATGGCTTTGGTGATCGTTTAGCAGCTTTTATTGGTAGTCAGTCGACCAATTTATTGGAATTTTCACGTGCCGGGCGACGCAACCCTGGCCAGGTAGCGCGCAGTCATATTCAACGCATAGGCTATCGCCATGAAGATAATGTACTTTATCGATTGAGTTGGGCAGTGCTTGATCGTGCCCAAGACAGCGAGCCGCTTGAATATGCATTGCTCGAAGGTATTAATGAGATTGAAATTCGCTACCTCGACAGTAATCACGAGTGGCAAGATCAATGGCCGCCCTTGCAGACAGAGCAAGACAATGATAATGCCTTACCTAAAGGCGTTGAAATTACCTTGGATGTTGAAGGTTTAGGTGCCATCCCACGATTATTTCGCGTCAGGGGTTTTTCGTGATCAGCTTACGCCAACAAGCGGGCGTTGCTTTAATTACTGCGCTGATATTTACCGCGTTAGTGACCACGTTTGCTGTGGCGATTGCGTCGCAGCAACAAATCGACATTCGTCGTACTGGCAATATTCTTAGTAGCGATAGAGGCTATCTTTTGGCCTTGGGCATTGAAGATTGGGCGCGTGATGTCTTACAAAAGGATATTGCAGATGTCGAGGGTGAGCCGATTGACCATTTAGGTGAAGATTGGAATGTGGCCTTACCGCCAATTCAAATCGAGGGCGCTACGGTAACGGGAAAAATCACCGATCTACAGGGGTTAATCAACGTCAATGGTTTGGTCAATGACAGTGGTCAACCTGTCACAGTTGAAGTGCAGCGATTTAGGCGTTTATTAGAATTGTTTGATTTTGATCCAGATATTACAGATGCTCTGGTTGACTGGATAGACTCGGGCACGGAAGTGACGATACCGTCAGGCGCTGAAGATTCCTATTACCTCAGCAAAGCCCCCTCCTATCGCACCGCCAATGCGCCCATGGTCAGCATTAGTGAGTTGCGTTTGGTGGCAGGTTTTGATCGGGAAGTTTATACGGCACTCAGTCCTTTTTTAACGGCTTTGCCCGCTGCAACGAATACGACGAACAATAACCAAACTGGTTCTAATAACCAGGGTAATAGTAATAATCAGCAGCCAAACCAAAATGGCACTAATGCCAATAACAGCACGAGTAATAGTAGTGGTACGCCGATCAATATCAATACGGCACCTCTTGAAATTTTAAGAGTATTAACCGATCCCCCTTTATCAGAGCTTGAGGCTGAGTCCTTGCTAGAGGATAGGGAAGCTGAAGAAGGCTTTAAAAGCCAAACCGAATTTCTTGAGCATGCCGTAATAGTGGGTACCAATCTTACTCAGGCTAGTGCCGGCAATAATGGACTGGCTATTAGCAGTGAATATTTTCTTATTGAAGGCACTGCGGTATTGGTCGATGCGCAAATGCATTTGTTTAGTGTGGTGCGGCGCGATAATGGTAATCTTACGGTACTTATACGCGGGCAAGGTAGTTATTAGGGCCTGTTAACACGATAAACATGGCAGCGTTGCCGCCCCAAACCGGACCAGGCTAGGCGCGAGGAGAGAGATTTAGTGGTGCTAAATGAACGACGAGTAACGACGGCTGGCCCGGTTTGGGGCGCAACCCGAAGGGACGCGGCCATTTTCCCGCAGTCCTGCGTTACACCTCGCTTGTGTACAGTAAGTACGCCGCGCTCACTGCGCCTTGTCCTACGCAAAAATGGCTTCCGTCGCTACCATGTTTATCGTGTTAACAGGCCCTGATGGCGACTCTGTTTTTACATCTCAATGCTCAACGTCGAGATACAGCCGAATGGCTGCATCTCGACGAGAGCATTGCTATGGCGACAGTACGTCATGGGCCATTATCGTTAGCAGCAAGAGATGCCAAAGGCGCACACGTTGTTGTGCTATTACCTGGTGCTGATATTACGTTGGCTGATGCTGTAGTGCCGACTCGCAATGTGCAACGTATTACTACTGCGTTACCTTATTTACTAGAAGAAAAATTTGCTAGCGATGTTGAAGACCTGCATTTTGCTTTTAGCAAACCTGATTCAGACAATAACGTTAATGTTACAGTTATTGCCCGCGACAGACTTGATGATTGGTTACAACGCTTATTAGACGTTGGCATTCGGCCTCAGGTTATGGTGGCAGATATCTGTGCAGTGCCCTATTCAGAAGGCACATGGTCGGTAGTCGATGGTAGCGATAGCGTATTGTTGCGTATGGGGCTAAATAACGGCCTCGCTAGCGACCGTGCCAGCGCAGTAGACACGTTGCGCTTGAGCTTGGCGTTAATAGAGCAAACACCACCGGCACATATTGTTTACTATCGTGATGTTGATGACGAGGTTGATGCGCTTGATTTTGGTGATCTAAGTCCAGAGGTCGATGTTGAGCTGCTTGCAGAGCACCGTCTTAATTTACTGGCGAAACACTATCAAGCCGACACAGCCATCAACCTATTACAGGGTGATTATGGTCGACGTGAACAGCTTGGCAAGCGTTTGCGACCATGGCGCGTTACGGCAGGCATTGCTGCTATTTGTTTGGTTCTATTTGTTGTTTTGAAAGTGTTTGATTATGCTGATCTGGTGCAACAGCAAGATCAGCTTAATACGCAAGTTAATGCTGTTTATAAAAAAATATTCCCGCAAGCAACAGGTGTGGCCAATAAAGAGCGCGTACAGAGTCTGCTCAAAAAACTTGGCAATACTAAATCAGATAGTGATAGCTTCCTTGAATTATTAGCTAAAGTTGCAAGTGATTTAAACAATACGACACAGCTTGAGATAACACGTATTGGATACAGTAACCAGTCACTTAACCTGGCTTTGACGCTAGGCGATTTGCAAAGCCTGGATGATTTGAAAACGCGTTTGAGTAAAGATAAGAGTTTATCCATTGAGATCCAATCGGCAAGTTCACGTAATGACAAAGTTGAAGCGCGCTTGCAAATAAAAGGGAAAATAAAAGGTAAGCAGCGATGAGGCAGTGGTGGGCAGGTTTAAATCAGCGTGAGCGCCGTATATTTATCATCGGCGCTATCGTTGTATTGATAACCCTAATATATTTGTTGGTAATTGAGCCTTTTGTTGGTCATGCTAAAGAGCTCGATGCGTCAGTTAGCGAGCAAACAGCATTACTACAATGGATGCGCAATAGTGAGCAACAAGTAGCAAAATTGCGTGCCAGATCAGGGCCCAATAAACAGTCGACTGCTGCTGGTGGCTCTTTATTGGCATTGGTTGATCAAACTGCCAAGCGCAGCAAGCTAGGTACTGCGATCAAGCGTGTAGAGCCGGAAGGTAGCCAAGGTGTTCGGCTCTGGTTAGAACAAGCCTCCTTTGATAATATTTTACTCTGGCTAGCAAAAATCAAGCAAAGCCACGGTATCGAAGTCAGTCGTATTAGTGTTGAACAGCCCGATAGTCCAGGCATTGTTAATGCGCGCATCTCTTTACAACGAGGCGCCCAATGAGGCGGGCGATAAAGCTGGGTATTTTTACTTTTTTTGTCTACGTAATGTTTTTATTTTTCACTTTTCCGGCAGAGCGTGCCTATCACACTATTGCAGATCAACTGCCACCGACGATCAAACTTTATGGTTTAACAGGAACTCTATGGTCAGGTCAGGCTGAATTATTGACCTTGGCATCGCAACAATATCGCAATGCGAGTTGGCGTTTTCAAATCAAATCACTTTTGTCAGGTGAGATATTATTTTATTTGAACCTCGATAATGGTCAAAGCCAAATAAAGGGTAATGTCGGAATCAATCTATCAAAGCGTTTTGTGTTGAGAGATATTCTCTTGCAACAAGAGCTTGTCGACCTTCAGGCGCTAGCACGGTCATCAGATCGGGCATCAGCCGTGGTGGGTGGGAAAATAAGTGGTCGTATCAATAGCCTGGTACTAAGCCGCAGCAAAATTACAGATGCTGATGCACATTTTGTGTTGCGTGATGTGGCTTTATTGTTGCCACGTCGCACGCAGTGGGGTGATTTCAAGGTTGATATTGAAAAGCCAGATGTTGAGACCTTGGTGAATATTGCTGATCAAGGCGGACCTTTATTGGCTAATGGTTCCATTAGCATTAACGAAACTAATGATTATGATGTGTCTCTTACTGTGCAAGCAGCTAGCGGCGCATCGAATGATTTAATACACGGTCTTGGTCTGTTTGGCCAGCCAGGTAACGATGGCAAAACCCGCTTGAATTACAAAGGCAGTTTAAGCGAACTATTGGGTGTTAAGTCCACGGCTAACGATAAGCCGATCTAGGTTTGTTTTTAATATGAGCGCCTTATACATCGGTTTCTAATGCCCCCCTCTTATTCTAAAATCAAAGGCCTTTATTTAGGCATAGACCAGTTTAGTGAACTCTGTGGGCGCGCCGTGTCATGGCTAGTGTTAGCAATGACCTTGTTAATTGCTTATGACGTAGTTATGCGTTATTTCTTTCAAAGTGGTTCAGTTGCACTGCAAGAGCTTGAGTGGCATTTATTTGCGCTGATATTTTTATTTGGTGCTGCTTATACACTTAAACATCAAGATCATGTGTGTGTGGATATTCTTGCACGTTGTTCCTGGATGACAGCAAAGGTTCATGCGTGGATTTATTTATTGTGCACACTGTTTTTTTTATTGCCCTTTTGCCTGTTAATTATTGTCAGTAGTTGGGATTATGTCGCTAACTCTTATCATATTTTTCCTGATGGCGAACGTTCGCCTGACCCGGGCGGGCTGGGCTATCGCTATTTATTAAAAGCAGCGATACCCAGCGCATTTTTTCTATTATTTATTCAGGGGGTTAGTTTGGCTTTACGCAGCTATGCTGTGCTTAGAGGTGATGACGCGGCCTTGTCTGATTTTAGATCCGATCCAAAGCATAGCGATAGTATTTAGTGTGCCTCGTCATTCATTTCATAACTTATAATGGCTCCATTTTTCACCCTACGGCGTCGCCTGAAGCGCCTACTTTTGGTGCTCAACGTCACCATAGGTTCACTATGACCCCGTCTCGCGCCTTGCCAGGCAAAAAATGGGTCTCATTATAATATTACAAAATGAGTGACGAGATACACTAATGGAAATATGGGCATTAGCCATGTTTGTTGTTGTCGTGCTGTTGTTTATGCTCGGCTATCCTGTTGCGTTTACTCTGGGCGCAGTGTCGATGTTTTTTGGTGCGATATTCCTAGGTTTCGATTTTTTTAATCTTTTGCCCCTGCGTATCTGGGGCATTATGACCAACTTCACCTTGCTTGCTGTGCCTTTGTTTGTCTTTATGGGGATACTGCTGGAAAAATCAGGTATCGCTGAAGAATTATTAGAAACCATGGGCACCTTATTTAGTAGGCTGCGTGGGGGCATGGCAATATCGATTATCATTGTCGGCACATTACTGGCAGCGACTACGGGCGTTGTTGGCGCAACCGTTGTTACGATGACAGTGATTGCACTGCCGGTATTAATAAAAAATGGTTACCAACCTGAGCTGGCAAGTGGCACTATCGCCTCGGCGGGTACGCTGGGTCAAATTATTCCGCCCAGTATCGTCTTGATATTACTTGGCGATGTTATAGGCGTGCCCGTTGGTCAGTTGTTTATGAGCGCCGTGGTGCCGGGTTTAATACTGGTTACGTTTTTTATCCTTTATATTATTTGGCTCGGTCGTTGGCGTCCCGCCGAATTTCCTGATCCAGCATTGAATGGTAACCGTGCTTCTACTGTGCGCATATTGAAAAGTATATTGCCACCTTTGTTGCTTATTATTGGAGTTTTAGGTTCGATCTTTTTTGGTGTTGCTACACCCACTGAGTCGGCGGCTCTAGGTGCTGTAGGTGCTTTACTATTAGCGTTAGCCAAGCGTCGACTCAACCTTGATATGGTTAGGCAGGCATCACGTCATACAACTCGACTGACCAGCATGGTGTTTATGATTTTAATTGGTGCCACTGCATTTGGTTTGGTATTTAAAGGCATGGGGGGGGATATATTAGTCGAGAATTTATTGACGCAATTGCCTGGCGGAGTGGCCACCTTTATTGCATTGAGTATGTTGCTGATATTTGTTTTGGGCTTCTTTCTTGATTTTCTTGAGATTTGTTTTATTGTGGTACCGATTCTTGCGCCGATAGCAGAATTATTAGGTGTCAATATGCTGTGGTATGGAATTTTGATTGCCATGAATTTGCAGACTTCTTTTCTTACCCCACCCTTTGGTTTTTCGCTGTTCTATTTAAAAGCGGCTGCCACTGTTCCATTGCGTATCACCCAAATTTATCGTGGTGTTATGCCCTTTGTGATTTTGCAGATTATTACCCTTGCCTTGTTATTTATTTTTCCTGATTTGGTTTTATGGTTACCCAACTTGATGGACCGTATGCAAACACCATAAAATGAAAAAACTAAAGACAGCAATGGACTATGTTGAATTAGGGTTTTTCCAAGGTGTGCTTGAGGCGGAAGGTATTCATTGTATTGTTAAGAACGAGTTTTTGAGCAGTGCCTCAGGAGAGTTACCTGTTAATGAGACCTGGCCTGAAATATGGGTGGCAGATGCGGATTGGCTGCGGAGCAAAGTTGTTCTGCAAGACATGCAGCCTGATGCTAATGCTAAGTCTTGGCGTTGCGATCTATGCGGGGAACTAATAGAACCGCAATTCGCCGTGTGTTGGCATTGTGTGCAGGGTGCTGTCTTAGATAGATAGTGGCAAAATTGGATGTCTGCGATTAGACAGCAAGCTGACAAGCCATGGTTCTTAGCCCGTCATCGTTATCCATCAGAGTCTGCAATGCAGAAGTTAATTGATATTCTGTAATATCAAGATAACTAAGCACTGTTTCGGGTAGCTCGGTCGTTTCGGCATCGCCCATACCGTGACGTTTTAACATGCGATCTGTTAGCAATACCATGCCAGAAAACACTGAGTGAGGTCCTTGGTAATCTTCATTATGGTGTTGTTCGATAGCGACAATGACCTCTTCAGGTAGGCGCCAATTCTTCATCAGCCAGGAACCGATATCACCATGGTGCGCCCCTAAAGTGCTTAACTCAATTTCTTGAATGGGCACATCCGGGTTCTGTGCCAGCATCTTGCTCAAGATCAGATACTCGTCTTTGAATAAGTGTCCAAGTAATACGTGGCCAAAATTGTGCAACAGGCCAGCGAGATAAGCGAGGCCAGAGGGTGGTCGAATAATTTCAGGTAGCAGGTTGCTGATTGCCTGACACAAAGCGGCGCTATAGACAGCATGACGCCAAAAATCATCAACCGTGATTGCACCACCTTCAGGTAGGCGAAAGGGCCTAGCTGTTGCGATGCCTAAAGCCAGGCTCATGACCATGTCGTAACCGAGGACGCGTGTAATTGCTGTGTTAACCGATTCGACTTTACCGCGATAGCCAAAAAAAGGCGATGAGGCATAACGCATGACCTGTGCGGCTAAGCTAGGGTCAAGTTCGACAGCGTCAGATAGCTCTTTAATACCAGGCGTTGTTTTAGCGCGTAACTGAAAAATCTTTTGCGCCATGGCAGGCATAGCCGGCAGTTTTTTCGTACGATCGATTTTTGCCTTCAGATCGAGCAGAGGTGAGTTTGGGTCAGGTGGATTGAGCAGGCGTTCTTCAATAAAGGGTGCTACATCGACTTCGGTAGATAGGCGTTTGGCAAACTCATACTTACGAAACAGTTTGCGAAAGCCTTTTTTGTCGATCTGAATGAGATGACGGCGATCGCCTGCGAGCATATAGCATTGCTCAAGCAGTGCAAGCTGGGTTTCAAGAATACAGCGCAGACCATAGGCGGCACCGAGCGGTGGCAGAAACCGCGGTACGCAATCAGCAAATAACTGACTGATTGGTTTGTCATCCAGGTGTTTGAATGGGCGTCGTAGCAATTGCTGGATACCGCGCAAATTCAGTTCACGATCGGCTGGAATGACGACCATGATCTGGCCACTGCTATCACCGATGACACAGGTTTGTAACAGCTGTGCTGGGGAAATGCCCGCACGCACGGCGGCGTCGGTCGAATCAGCAAAAGGCGCGACTTCAAGCACGCGGTAGCTAATTTTTTGATCATCGAGGTGTCGAATAATGGTGTTGGCAACAGGCATGTATTGATAATGCTCCGAAAAGAATCGACTAATATGGAGTTTATCGACATTTTGCTGTGTTAGATGAATATATTGAGGCAAACTGTGAATTGAATCACACGCTAGCGATTGTGGTATCACGACAATAAAAAACGGGTTTAATTGATATCGGAATCCATTATGAGAGATCAACTAAAATTAAATAATTTTAGTTGATAGAAATTTTCTCGTCACCAATGATAAAAGCATTATTCGCTACATTATGGTTATTAGGCTAAAAAACCAAGCCTCAATCAACTGCAACAGCCTTGCTGAGCCGACCGAGGTCTGGCGTAAAACTTAGTTCGGGCGCTTAAACTCCAGTATTTCAGCTATATTCTGATGGACTTCCTGTGTTTCACAGGTTTGAATCAAGAGTTCCAGGCCATACAGCAGGCCACGCTCGCCATACACGGAATCCCACATCATGTTATGAACACGCAAACAGGATTCCATTGGGCTACTACTGCGCTCACGTTCTTTATCGATGCGCCATTGCAGTTTTTTCATGCGGCCACGAGATTGGTCGCTTAATCCAGCTATGAGCTGATTGATTTCATTTTGACGTTTTTTTTCAAATGCTTCAGAGTCTTTTTCGAAGAGGTGCGCCCACTCATCAAAATTAAAATCTTGCGTCTTGCTCATCATGTTGCCTTTGGAAAAAAAGTCTCATCTACTGCTATAAAGCAATAACGAGACCAAGCATGTATCTTATTGAATTATAATAATATTTCTGTTTTCCGAAAAAGATAATTGCTTAACTTGTAAAGTAAACCGACACTAGACAAGTTTTCTCTATGCGATAGAATAAATTTTTTATATTGATATAAAAGCTAATTATAGTTA
>CAYUKF010000019.1:4062-5995 GCA_964445215.1 uncultured Thiotrichales bacterium | reverse complement strand
CTAATTATAGTTATGAATATAGAGATGGAAGTGATTACAGAAACACAGATCAGTCGACGTCGTCGTTACGATCGCCGCGCCAAGAATTCGATTTTTCATTTGAATGTGAAGGCGCTATACGGTCACCGCCGTCGGCCAAGACGTGCCATGGAGCGCTATTATCACGGCCGTGCGGGCTATTTTGTGGATGTCTATCGTCGTGAAATCGGGCTGTTGAGTGTATTACTACTACTATTGAGTTGTGCCGATGCTTTTATGACCTTACAGTTATTACAGCTTGGCGCGGTAGAGATTAATCCGGCGATGGATCACTTGATTAAGGGAAATGTTCAAAGCTTTGTTAGTTTCAAGGTGGCGTTAACGGCGTTGTCTATACTTCTCTTCGTGCGGTACTCAAATTTTCACGTCATAGGCGGGATAAAGGTAGTGAATATTATGCGCACAGCCTGCGTTGGCTATGCCCTGTTATTCGCTTATGAATTGCTATTGCTTAATGAATTGTTATCCCGTTAGGATCCTGTTCTCAATCAGGCCATCCTTTACAGCTTACTAGCACCCGCTTTTTGTAAGCTCTCAATTACGGCGCCATTATTCCCCCTAACAGCAATCATCCACACCGTCCAACCGCTGCTGTTTTTGATTGCGACGTCAGCGCCAGCGCCGAGCAAAATATCGACAATTTCGGCTTCATTTTTTAGTGTCGCCCACTGCAGGGCAGTCCATAAATCTTTATTGGTTGCATTGACGTCAGCGCCTGCATTTAAAAGCAGTTCAACCATTGGTTGATGCCCCTTTTCTACTGCACGCATTAATGCAGTCCAACGAGTCTCGTCTTGGGCATTGACATCAGCATCATTAGCCAAGAGTAACTCACCGAGTTCGACATTACCCAAGCGAGCAGCATGCATTAAAGCTGTCCAGCCATATTTATTGTGTTCGTCAACGGGAGTACCTTCTTCTAGCAGCGCTAAGACGGCATCACTATCACCATCAAGCACGCTATTCATCAATGGCGCGTTACCATCGCAGCTGGTTAGTAAGGTGGCACACAGTAGAATGGCAGTGAACTTTGCCGACAGTAGTTCTTTTTTAGTCTTTTTGATCATAGGGCTATTTTAACAAGATCAAAGGTAGTACTCCAGCAAGGTAGTATTGATGGGTTCAGAGACTGCCAAATGCGTCCAGGCGCCCTGCAGGAAGTGCCCTTGGGGTGCAAAGGCGCCGTACGCAGATAATGGTTGTTCCATTGTCAAGTACGGCAACGCGGCATGGACGCATTTGGCAGTCTCCCTACGGGCGGGTTGGCAAGACGTCATCCACGGTGTTGCGCCTCTTGCAAAGGGACCCGCCCTTCACGACGAGACGCGCCTTATGGCTAACGCCTTGCCAACCCGCTGAACCCATCAATACTATCTTGTTGGAGTACTGATTGGCATGATTTTATTGATACAGTTACCATTAGTTTATTAACGTATTGCGTACCTGAGGTTTTGAGCATGGCTAATTTTACTTGTCCGTCTTGTAACAAAGACAGTATTTCGCTGAAAGATAAATACGCGATGGGTTACTGGATGACACGGCGCTGTAGTGAGTGCAATGCCCTAATATGCAGTAATGCTATCTTATTGGGCGTACTAACCTTCGCCTATTTATGGACTATTCTGATGTTTGGCGGATTGACATTCTTTGATAGAGATCCTGGTATTAGTTGGATTGAAAATATATTGAGTGATGCCTGGCACTATATTCTATACATGGTGGCTATTTGGGTAGTGCTAGACATTATTAATATCAAATATATACCACTAATGGTTATTCGTCGCTAGTCATGGCTAGAATTCTTGGCGTAGGTAATGCTACGCTGGATATTGTTAACAGTGTTGATCGCTATCCATCAGAGGACAGCGAACAACGCGCTACCTCGCAGCGTATT
>CAYUKF010000019.1:0-3962 GCA_964445215.1 uncultured Thiotrichales bacterium | reverse complement strand
GCGTCTCATTTTAGCAAGCTAGTACTTGATGATTATGATTGGTTACATTTTGAAGGTAGAAATGTTGCTGAAGTTCAACAGATGCTGCAATACATCGATACTGTGTACCCCGATATTTCTGTTTCTTTAGAGATCGAAAAACAACGCGACGGCATCGAACAATTATTTGACTACCCTGATGTACTTATTTTCTCACGCACCTTTGTCGAGCAAAGTACTTACTATGAACCGATGCCATTTCTTGCTGATATGCGTAAGCTCTACCAGGCAAATTATCTTATTTGTTGCTGGGGTGATCAGGGTGCTTATGCCATTGATGAGAAAGGAGAGAGCATTCATTCTCCGGCACACCCGGTTTCACCTGTGGTAGAAACCTTGGGTGCTGGTGATACCTTTAACGCCGCACTCATTAATGCATTCATACAACAAGAACCATTAGACGTTGCACTCTACCAGGCCTGTGAATTAGCGGCATATAAATGTGGCATTACTGGGTTCAAATTCGAATTAGACAATGATCGAGAGCAGGATCCTACATGATCCATATTTATGATAAAAAAGGTTTTCAGCCATTAGCCACCCTTGATTGTGATCGGTTTGTGGGTGCTGATCTCAGTGGCCGTCAGCTTGACGAGGCCAACTTGGTTGAGCATGACTTGAGTGATGCCAATTTACAAAAGGCTAGCCTGATTCATGCTGATTTTCGCATTGCCAAATTAGTCAATACCGATTTTCGTGGTGCTGATCTGACGGGTGCAGATTTTAGTTATGCCATATTAGATGGTGCGCGACTACAAGGCGCGAAACTTAGTAGTGCTAAATTTTTTCATGTCGATCTAGACAAATTGGATTTGCAAGGTGTCGATATAAGCCAGGCACAGGTGCTTGCTTGAGTGTGTGACGCATTGCCATGCAAGAGCGTGGTAATCAGTAAATAGATATTAATTTCGAGTATTTGTTGGCAATAAAAATCCCCTATACGCAATGCGTACAGGGGATTGTGTAGAGCGCTAAGATTTATAGATCGAAGCTAGCACCAACGCTGACGAGAAAGGTGATTTCGTCGGAGTTCGTGCCAAGAGCGCTTGATGTTGCATTGTCATTTGTTGAAAAACCAACGCTTGCTTCCCACGTATCATTGAATGATTTAACCAAATTGGCATCAAAGTGCGTGTAATCATCATTACCATCAAAATTCCAATTACCTAAAACAAAGCTGGCAGTTAATGTATCGCTAATTGGGTGATCGTATCCGGCAGCGACATAGAGAGCATTTTGCTCACCGCTTGGGACAGTAATATCAAACGCTTGCACGAATGTGAGTGAAGCATTACCGAACCCTAAGCCAATAACCAATTCTTCATAGTCTGCAAAAAAATCTTCTTGAGTATAAGTGAGAGCCACCAAACCAATATCGTATGAAAGAGCGCCAGCTTCGCCTGCGTAACCAACATAGTAATCAATTTCGTTTTCACCGCTAACACCAGTTGTGCCGCCGCCAACATTCGAGCCCCAAACACCAACGTAGAAACCAGCGCCTGAGTTCCAATCAACACCGCCAGATACCGCAGCTTCGCCACCCGTCTGCGAAATACCTCGAAACAAGTAATCACTAGATGCGGCGGCATTGGCTGAAAAGGAGCCAGTAGCACTAGCAACCATAGGTGCAGACATGCCAGCAATCGCTAGCGAAGTAGCCAGAACAATCGGGCTAAGTTTTTGAGTCAAAGACATTATTATCTCCTGTTATAAAGTAAAAATAGGTACTTCAATACCCATGCGCACTGTCTCGTGTCTAGGGTCATACAGTACGGAGCCTGTATCTTTCATAGCAGCTAATGTGCCAAGAGTATTTTCTATTTATTTAACAATGAGTTAAGTTAAATTTCAGGATTGGTGTTGTTTTTTGCCAAAAAACAAATGCACAGTTTTGATTCACTATATGCCTGTTTCGCACAGCTTTGGTGCGCAGCAGTGTGCCGGCGTTAAGGAGAGCTAACTTAGCGCTTTGGCGTAGGCGGTTTCAGACAAGGCGCTCCATTGGGCATTATCTTTGGCAAAGGCGCGATAGGCGTTAAGCACTTTGGCAAAGGTGGCGTCTTTGGCTGCTTCTTCATTAAGTGATTCTTCGGTCAGTTGTTTGAGTGCGGTGATGACATCATCAGGGAAGGGTAGGATTTCGACTTTGTGTTCTTCACGTAAAGTTTTGAGTGCAGCGAGGTTTTTGGCTTCGAACTCAGACAGCATCCAGATATTGCTAGCTGCCGCTGCATTTTCAACAATCAGTTGCAAGTCTTCGGGCAGTTGTTGCCAGGCGCTAGTATTAATGATTAATTCAAGTGTGGGGCCTGGCTCATGCCAGCCAGGGTAATAATAATAGTCAGCCGCGCGATGTAGACCAAGGCGTAAATCATGATAAGGCCCGACCCATTCCGTGGCATCGATATTACCGCGTTCCAGTGAGGTATAAATTTCACCGCCAGACAATAAGACGGGGTTGGCGCCCGCTTTGGCCATGACTTTGGCGCCTAGTCCAGGGATGCGTATTTTAAGTCCTTTCAGATCAGCAATAGATTCAATCTTTTTACGAAACCAGCCACCCATTTGCACGCCGGTATTGCCCATCGGTAGCGGGGTCAAATTAAACGGTTGATAGATTTCTTGCCACAGTTCTCGGCCGCCACCGTAATACATCCAGGCGTTCATGCCTTGCGCATTAAGACCAAAAGGCACGGCGGTAAAAAATTGTGCCGCAGGAACCTTGCCTGCCCAATAATAGGCAGCACCATGCCCCATTTCGACGGTGCCTTGTGATACCGCATCAAAACTTTGCAAGGCTGGAATGAGTTCGCCGCCGGCGAATACAGCAATACGTAAACGGTTATTACTCATCAACGCGACGTCTTTGCTGAAGCGTTCGACACCTTCGTGAAAGATGGGAAAATTAGGTGGCCAGGTGGTGACAATTTTCCAATTGAAGCGTTGATCTGAAACAGCAGCTGCACTCTGTTCGCCACGTTCACAGGCAGCCAACCCTGTAGCGATACCAGCAGCGCCTAGGCCTTGTACAAATTGACGTCTTTTCATTCTTGTTCCTATATTGCTTGCAGATTGGCGTAGGCAGCGACCAACCATTTGCTACCTGCGGCATTAAAATTAATTTGTATCCGAGCTTGGCTGCCTTGTCCTTCGTAACTCATAATGGTGCCTTCACCAAACTTGGGGTGTGCCACTTGCTGGCCAAGGCGCAAGCCTAACGGTGCGTCATCGATAGGCGCGCTACGTCGTCTATTAGCTCGCCCGGCCGTCTGCGGCCTGGTATGGCGCGCAATATTGGTTTGTGGTGCGCGTTGTTTTGGTCTGATCTCTTTAATCAGTTCTGTAGGAATTTCATTAATAAAGCGTGAGGGTGCGGCAAAGGTTTCAGAGCCGTGTATGCGACGGGTTTCGGCATGGGTAATATAAAGCCGTTGTCGTGCGCGGGTAATGCCGACATAGCATAATCGACGCTCTTCCTCTAAACGTCCCGGTTCGTTAATTGACATTTTATGTGGGAACAGCCCTTCTTCAACACCACATAAAAATACCGTAGGAAATTCCAGGCCTTTGGCACTGTGCAAAGTCATTAACTGTACGCAGTCGTCGCTTTGACTGCCTGCGGATTCACCGGCTTCTAATGAAGCATGAGATAAAAATGCATCGAGCGGTACCATGTCCATGGACTCATCGTATTGAAATTGGCGCGCCGCAGAACCAAGTTCTTCCAGGTTTTCAATGCGTGCCTGACCGCGTTCACCTTTGTCTTTTTTAAAATGTTCTATTAAACCGGTATGTTCGATGACCAGTTCAACCGTGTCACCAAGATCTAGCCCGTCGCAATCATTTGCCAGTTTTTCGATAAGACTAACAAAGCCTGATAGAGCGCTGATAGCACGTGATGCGAGCAATTGTTGATGACATAA
>CAYUKF010000018.1:15662-17298 GCA_964445215.1 uncultured Thiotrichales bacterium | reverse complement strand
ACATGGGGAGCAGGTCTTAGGCTGTTATCCTCGCTCCCTGGCGAGAAATGCGGGCTGCTCATGCTCTGATATAATCAGCAAGCACTATGCGTATTCATTTGCTTGCCCCTGAATTATCCAACCAAATCGCTGCTGGCGAGGTGATCGAACGCCCGGCTGCTGTCGTTAAAGAGCTGGTTGAAAATAGCCTTGATGCTGGGGCTCAAAGCGTATTTATTGATATTGCCCAGGGCGGACGGCGTCATATTCGGGTACGTGATGATGGCGTAGGCATTCATCCTGAAGATATGAAGCTGGCAGTGAGTCGTCATGCCACCAGCAAGGTGCGACATCGCGAAGACCTTGAGCGTATTACTAGCCTTGGTTTTCGTGGCGAGGCGTTACCAAGCATGGCATCGGTGTCGCGCTTTAGTCTTCACTCGGCACAGCCTAATGCCGAGCATGGCTGGGTCTTAAATATTGAAGGCGGTCATGTCAGCAATGAACTTGCGCCGATAGCCCATGCGCAGGGGACAACAGTTGAAGTATCTGATCTCTTCTTTAACACGCCAGCAAGGCGCAAATTCATGCGCGCTGATAAGACAGAGTTCGGTCATATCAATGAAATGGTCAAGCGCATGGCCTTGAGTCGTTTTGACATTGGCTTTTCCTTACGTCATAACCAGCGTGTTGTGCATGAACTTGTTACAGCCAATGATGGGCAGTCTGCCGAGCGACGTATTAAGCAATTATTAGGCGAGTCATTTTCAATCAATGCATTGGCTTTTGATGACAATGCGGGTGAAATGCGTTTGCATGGTTGGGCAGGCTCGCCAACCATTTCCCGTAGCCAGTCCGATATGCAGTATTTTTATGTCAATGGTCGCATGGTACGAGACAAGGTGGTGATGCATGCGATTCGCCAAGCCTATAACGATGTTTTATTCTCGGGTCGTCAACCGGCATATTTGATTTACCTCGATATTCCTACTCAGTTGGTAGATGTTAATGTGCATCCATCGAAGCATGAAGTACGTTTTCGTGAGTCGCGTTCTATTCATGGTTTTATCAGTCATGTTTTGCGCGATGTGTTAGCACAAAGTAGTACCGATGCAGCAGGGCATCATGTGACAGCTGTGATGGCAGATGCCACGTATTCTGCCTCAAGAAGAGACAAAACCGAGCTTCGGGGTACTACGGAGTTAAACCACGCATCGACTGCGGCGGCAAGTTATCGGCAGTCTGTCAACTCACAGGCGCGTTTGTCGTTCCAGGTTGACGATAGACTGAATGCGCTGACATCATTATATGCGGCTAAATCTACCGATAAAAATGTAGCACCTGAGATTGCTGTAGAAGATAATGCAGATATCCCATTACTTGGCTATGCAATTGCCCAAATTCACGGTATCTATGTTTTAGCAGAGAATGCGCAAGGCATTATTTTAGTTGATATGCATGCTGCACACGAGCGTATCACCTATGAGCATATGAAACGAACGCTAGGTGAGCAACAAGAACTACGACGACAACCTTTATTAATTCCACAAGCTGTCAGTGCTAGCGAGCATGAGGCGGGGCTGGTTGAATCACATGCTGAGGCTTTGTTGCGCCTGGGTTTTGAAGTGACGGCCATGGGCAACAATTCTGTTCTACT
>CAYUKF010000018.1:2678-15562 GCA_964445215.1 uncultured Thiotrichales bacterium | reverse complement strand
GTTTGTGACTGGATGCCACTATTGCTTTCCTGATCAATATCGGAATAGTGTGGTGTGATTTCCAGTGTGACCGTGTTGCCATGTAATTGTGGCCGGACGTAAATTACCGAGGCCACTTGGTGATAACTGAGTTCGACCCCTTCAAGCAGTACATCCTGTGAGTTTTGGCCAAAACGCAATGATCGGCTGAGCAAAGGGATGATCTTGCCATCTGAAATACTGGCTTGATGACCGTCGAGCACGCGAATACGATGTACGGGATCATTGCTGCGCGTGCTAATAGTTTTTCGTGAACTATAAGTGGCCTGGCTATCTCCACGGTTACTGACAATCACATTAGCTTGTTGTTGTTTACTATTGTTTGCAAACGTACTCGGTGATTTAACCTCGATAAGCAATTGTTTAACGGGTGTATCAAGTTTCTCGATTATTTTAATTAGTTCTTGATGACGGCGAGCATTGTTAATTTTCAACAGAAGTAAGGAATTTTGACCTGATATGGCTTCTTTATCACTAAGTAGTGGTTGAATAAGCGGAATTAATGACGCCGCACTGCGATGTTGAAGTTCGATACTATAAAGTGATTGAGCATTAACAGTTAATACACACGGTAGTGCTAGTGTTATAAGAAAAACCAGGATACGGGTCATTAGATTGCTAATACTCGTGTTACGTTAGGCAGCTTGAGAAAGCTCAGATAAGGTGGACTCACCGAATTCAATTGCATCAAGATAGAGTTCTTGCATGCGTGCTTTATTAATCGCGGTAGCGGGTATGTGTTGTTCATGCCAGTTATTTTCTTCCCAAGCTAAACTTAGTTTTAGAATATTACCGATAGCGCCTTCTTTTGTCAGCAGGGCTAAGGTGATTTCTTGTGAAAGAGGCAAGTGAGTGATGATTTCCTCCATATTTGTACTCATGATTGCGTCAAGCGCTGAAAATAGTCCAGCGGTGAAACAGGAATTTTGTTGGCTATATTTTAATTCGCCCGCGAGTAACTCGCACATACGTGCACGTATCACAGAGGTTAGTAATAGCGGCGTAGGACAGTCGTTTAGCCGTCCTAGGCTGAGTATTGTTGCCCATTTCTTGATATTTTGATGGCCTAATAGTATGACTGCTTGGCGTATTGATTCAATTTTTTTAGGGAGATAAAATGCAGAAGAGTTAATATAGCGTAGCAGGCTATAGCTCAATGCCACATCATGGCTAATGATTTCTTCTTGATCGAAAACAGTTACGTTTGGATTTTGTAAGCTTGCTAGTAACCTCAGTAGATTGAGTTTATTGTGAGCAATTTTTTTACCTTGAATAATCTGTGGTTTTGACAGGAAATAACCTTGAAACTGGTCGAAGCCAAGCTTAACACAGAACTCATATTCATCTTTAGTTTCTATTTTTTCGGCAAGGATTTTTTTATTGTACTGCTTTATTTTTGTAACGGCGTTTGCTAATGACTGTTCGTCATAATCGTGAATATCTAGTTTTATAATGTCTGCATAGAGTAGAAATTTTTCATTATCATTGTTTAGTATGAAATCATCGAGTGCTATTGTGTAGCCTTTCTTTTTAAGATCTTTTAGCCCTGCTAACACTTCGTCATCACATTTAATATCTTCCAATATTTCTAACACGATATTATTTTTAGGAAGCAATAGCTCATCACGATTCACTATAAAGTCACGTGTGATATTGATATACGCAAGCCGGTCACCAACCAGTCGATTTAAACCTATCTCAAGACAAGAATTAATAATGACATCAGAGGTGGCCTCATTAGGGTCATTAAATACAGCCTGGTTATTTCGATTATTGCGGAACAGTAATTCGTATCCAACCAGATCGAGTTGGTTGTTATAAATGGGTTGACGTCCAACATAAATGTCCATAGTGATCTAGGGAGCCCCTGATTTATTATGGCCAAACCCTTGGGGTGCAACGTAGAAGCGCCCCAAGAGCCTGCCCCCCGTGTCAAGCACGGGGCAGGCTCCGCGAAAGCGTGGGGGCATGTAGCTGAATATTGCAGGTGAAAAAGCCGAGTTCATGAATAGAACCAGAGGTTCGCCTAGCTTATAAGGCGGTTTGTTTTGCATGGTTATGTAATAAAAAAGCCATGAAATTTAGTGGTAAATTTCATGGCCATATATAGCTCCCTCTCTATTATTTTATACTTTGAAGTGCCCTAATAGTGACTGCAAGTCATCAGCAAGCTTGGTTAATTGTTTGCTTGATTGTGCGACTTCTGTTGCGTCTTCTGCAGTATGATTGGCAGCTTTACTGATATTGGCCACGTTGTCGTTGATTTCTTCAGCAACCGCACTGTGTTCTTCAGCAGCACTCGCGATACGGGTATTCATATCGGTAATGGTCGTTACCACTTGCGTAATGGTATCCAGTGACGAGCCGGCTTTGGCAGCTTGTTCAACGCTGATGTTGGCCTGATTTTTACCCTCTACCATGACTTTAACGGCATTTTTGGCGCCGGACTGCAAGTGTTCAATAATGGCACGAATTTCTTGTGTAGACTGTTGTGTTCGTTGTGCTAAGGTGCGAACTTCGTCAGCGACCACGGCAAATCCGCGACCTTGCTCACCAGCTCGTGCGGCTTCGATGGCAGCGTTCAACGCTAGCAAGTTAGTTTGCTCTGCGATGCCTCTAATTACATCTAACACTACGCCGATACCGTTACTATCTTCTTCCAGCTTTTGGATAACAGTGCCGGCTTTTTCTACCTCAGCAGCAAGTGAATCAATAGCTTCGATGGTTTCTTTAACCACTATTTTACCTTTCGAGGCCTCATTATCAGCTTCATTAGCAGCGGATGCAGCAGAAGAAGCGTTGCGTGCGACTTTTTGCACGGTTTCTGACATTTGATTCATTGCTGTTGCTACCTGATCCGTTTCAGACTGTTGTTGCTTAATACCAGTACTGGTGCGGTCAGTTACTGTACTCATGTGCTCGGCATTAGTGGTTAACTCGGTAGCATAGCCATTGATATCGGTGATCATTGTGCGTAATTTGCTAACAAAGGTGTTAAACCAATAAGCAAGCTCACCCAGTTCATCGTTAGAGCTATCATCGAGCTTGGTGGTCAGATCACCTTCACCTTCAGCGATGTCTTTAATACGTTCTACGACGTTACGAATTGGTTGAGCGACTATTCTATTCACCAATACGCTAACGGTAAACAGGCCGACGACAAATAGGCCTATCACCACGTAGAACTGTTTCCACCAGTCCGCCATGGCCAGGGTATCAGCCTCGGCTAGTGAATAGCTGATGCGAATCGCGCCATTAACTGAGCCAGAGGGTACAGTGTGGCAGTTTAAGCAGTTAACGTCACGAGTATTCTTAGTAGCCTTGTAGGGCATGATAACGGTAATGGCGCGTTGACCTTCATGTTCACTGATTTTAATAATTTGTTCGCCTTGCAGGGCGCGGAGATCAAGTGCATCCACTGGGCTCTCTTCAGGGAAGCCTGGGCCAAACTGCGCATTAACGGGCTCGCCGCGATTGACACGCACTTCCAGTACCCCATCGTGGCGCAGTATTTTATCGCGTAAGAGTGAACGCTCGCTCATGGTGCCTGTCAGCATCATTATATTCAATGAATCAAAGTAGAAGGTGTTCATTTCTTTCACGCGAGAAATCCCTGCTGCCAGGTTTTCGTGACGACTGTTTATGTACGAAAGACTTAGAACCATTGCCGCAACGACAATAAATATCAGGCACACAGTTAAATTCATTTTAAAGCGCACGGACATGCCCTTCATTCCGAATACTTTAGCAATCATGGTATACATATAGCTCCACCCCTATTATCAGCGTTAACCCTATACCCGCTGAACTCTATATCGACACACAGCACATGACTTGAGTCAATTGTGCGCAATGATGTGACTCCTTGTCCTCAAGCGGCATATTCCCTTGGGAGGTGTACCCGCATGACTGTTAGCGGCTCGTGGAGGGGAGGGTTTAATTTTTTTGTCGTTTGCTCATGTTGAAATGAGGTTTAGTGTCCCATTTTACGGACGTAAAGTGGGTGTGCGTGGCCAGGTAAGCACGGGCAATGATTTACCTTGAGCCTGAGCAGAGGTATTTTCTTGTGGCGCCTTATTTAGGATGGTGCATTAATTATGATTGCTTTGTGGCAATAAATTTTAGCGCTACGCCATTATTACACCAGCGTTTACCCGTAGGCTTGGGGCCATCATTAAAGATATGGCCTTGATGACCACCACAACGTACGCAATGGTATTCAGTACGTGGAAAAAAGATTTTGAAATCAGTTTTAGTTTCCGTGTGGTTGTCAATTGCCGCCCAAAAGCTAGGCCAGCCGGTACCGCTGTCGTATTTTTTTGCCGACTCGAACAAAGGTAGGTCGCAACCAGCACAGACAAACATTCCCTCACGTTTTTCGTCGTTAAGGTCACTGCTCCAGGGTCGTTCAGTGCCTTCTTTTCTGAGTACGTGGAACTGTTTTTCGTTTAGGCGTCTGCGCCATTCCTCTTCGCTTAGCACAAAAGGAGTAATTGTACTTTTCTTGGCAGATAGAGGGCTAAGGCTGACCGCGCCTAATACGGTAGCAGCGATGCCTGCTTGAATAAAGTGTCTGCGTTTCATTGTGGTACACCTTTAAATAGACGATTTATTTGATTGGGGGCTAGTTTTAATTATCTTGTTGAGTTTTCAGAGGCTTTTTTCTGAGTGAGAATACAGCCGAGAGTGAATGAAAACTCAGCACCTTTGCCAGCTTCGCTATTGACTTTTATATCACTATGATGGAGGTCAAGAATACGTTTAACAATGGCTAGCCCTAAACCTGCACCACCGCTTTTATTGCTGCGATGTTTGTCAACTTGATAAAAGCGATTAAATATATGACTCAATTGCTCAGCAGGAATTCCCTTGCCAGTGTCTGCGACACGGACCTGAACACCACCATTTTTTTCAATAATGTTGATGTTTACATAGCCATTCTCATTGCAGTGACGAATAGCATTTTCGATGAGGTTTTCTAACGCACGTTCAATTAATCCAATATCGCCATAAGCATTACAGACGCCATTGGCATCGTTACAACACAATGTTATGCCACGCTGCTCGGCATCGAGCTGATGTTTTTGCATGATGTCAAACGCTAGTTCATGCAATGAAAAACTGGTTTTATTGATATCAATATCGCCAGAATCAAGTCGTGCTAATTCAAATAAATTTTTGATGAGTTTGCCAAGACGGTGGCTGTGTCGAAGTGCAATTTCAAGGTATTCTCGTTGTTTCCCTGGGTCTAATTTGTCGTCTTTAAGCAGCAGGGTTTCTAGATAACCTTGCATGGAAGCTAAAGGTGTACGTAAATCATGAGAGATGTTTGCGATCATGTCGCGTCGATGTGTATCGGTTTCACGCAGTGCTTGCAATTGCAAGATCACGCGTTTCGCCAAGTCGTTGAAACTTGATTCAAGTTTGCCAATTTCATCATTGGATTGTGTATTAAGCTGAATATTCGCATCATATTGTGACAAATCACTATTGCGAAATTCAGTCATCGTTGCTGACAGGCGTGTCAATCGGCGTGTGTATTGGCCAAATAAAAACAAGCCTGCAATCAGTGCAAATAACAAACTACCTGCAGTTACCCAGGTGCCAAGGCGTAGAATG
The DNA here is from genome assembly GCA_964445215.1 of uncultured Thiotrichales bacterium. Classification (GTDB taxonomy): domain Bacteria; phylum Pseudomonadota; class Gammaproteobacteria. The sequence continues at coordinate 9,904 of CAYUKF010000018.1, read as the reverse complement.
TAACTATCCCCCAGCACATCGGAGATGGAGTCATAATTTTCGCCACGTAAGACAACATAAAGGTAGCGAACCTCATTGTTTTTTCCAATAAGCGGTGCCGTAGAGAATATTTTTTTACGGCCAATGGTGCGTGGATCATCGCCGAGTATAGGCAACGATGCACCATCTAAAAACTGCTTGATGGGGGCAAGCGATATATGTTTGGCTTGTACCGCATTTTTAGGTGCCGAATAGCCTAAAATTCCACCATCTTGATCGAGCAGATAAAGTTCAATACTTGGGTTAATGACCATGAAGGACTCAAACACAGTTTCAATTGCATTGACATTAATTTCACCCTCATGGACGAGGTCACGTTCTTTGATTAGATTGGCAGCGAGAGTGCGGTTTAACTCCTGGCTGGTTTTGCGTAGATGGTCTTTGGTGAAATAGGCTGTTAGCACTATATATGTTGCGCCAACGGCAACAAGCAGGCCAAGTAGTGTGATAGCAAGCTTGCCATAAAGAGTATGAAAAAACATAGATAGAGGGTTGGTTTATTGTGTTAGCTATTAGCTGTTAGCTCAGCAAATTTATAGCCGACACCCCACACGGTAAGAATGTATTTAGGTTTGCCGGCATCTTCTTCAATCTTTGTTCGCAAGCGATTAATATGTGAATTCACAGTATGTTCGTAACCGTCATGAGAGTAACCCCAAACCGAATCCAATAACTGGGCACGGGTATATACCCGTCCCGGGTTGCTGACAAAATGTACTAGCAGGTCAAATTCTTTAGCGGTGAGTTCGATGGCTTGACTATCGAGTGTAACGGCATGTCTACTAATATCAATAATTAGATTAGCGTGAGTAATCGTTGTTTGCTTGGTTGTAACCGCTTGGCTCATCGCATCACCGCGACGGAATAAAGCTTTGACCCGTGCAGTGAGTTCACGCACACTAAACGGTTTCGTCATATAGTCATCGGCACCCATTTCCAGGCCTAATACGCGGTCTAGCTCCTCAGACTTTGCTGTTAGCATCAACACGGGGACGTAGTTTTCTTTGGCGCGAATTTGACGACATAATTCTAAGCCGTCGACATGAGGCAGCATCAAGTCAAGGATAAACAGATCAAATTCTTCGTTTTGAATTCTAGCAGCAGCCTCACGCCCATCGGCAGCGATTTCGACCTGACAGTCTAAATCATCAAGATTGATTTTAATTAGATTGGCAATATCAGCCTGGTCTTCGACAATCAAAATTTTACGATTCATTGGCATGGCGCCCTCATTATTCGTATTGCTTATATTCGTTTCAAATAACATAGCCTGCCTCCAGTCGCTACCACGTAGTAGCTAACTTACTGTTTTTCAGGCTATATTTAACTCGCTATTGCTCACAATAATATCACCGCTAAGTCAAATTAGTTTAATCACCGCCTCTTGCTGTCAGCAATATATGTAGTTTAGCGCATTGTAGAGTCTATTGAGCCACCTTAAATAGGGGGAAGATCGGCATATTTCCTAATCAGTTGTTTTTGTTTGCGTTTGTACTCCCACTTGCATTAATAAAATTCTGCCAAGTTTTTACTTAAGATATGGTGGAGAGCTGCCGTTATTGTTTTTAAGTGCCTGCACCGTACTATCGTTTCAATGAATACATAAGGATGTGAGCTGGTGAGGGTTACTCGCCCTGCATGGGTATTTAATACAAGGAGGTAAGTATAATGGGAACATTCGATTCGCGGATATTAAGGTGGTATTCACCACGTCTTGGTTTTTTCTGTGCCTATATATTGCTGGCACTTATTCCGGCTTTTGCCTATGCCGGTAGTAATAGTGCAGATGATCGTGTTGGTGAGTTAGAGCGCATGCTCAATCAAAGCCTTAAGGCAGTAGAGCAGTTGAGCGGTGAAGTACAGTCGCTTAAGGAAGAAGTGCAGGCCAGTGGAGCAGGAGCAGTTGAGGACGAAGTAGAAGAGCAATCTGCGCGCATTGACGAGCTAGAAGATATGTTGCTTGATGTTGATGAAAAAGTGGGTAGTCGTGCCGTTATCAATGCGTTTGAGGCTGAGTCACTGGATTTTGGTGGGTTCCTTCATTCTACTTTTACCCATGTTGACGGCGAGGATGGTAGTGCAACTGCTTTCAACCGAAATATATTTGAAATATTAATTAAGGCCAATCTCGATGAATATTGGTCTGCTTTTATAGCGCAGGCCTTTATCAGGCAATCTGAGATTAATTTTGATGATATAGGCGATCGCCGCGATCCATCGTTTGCTTTTACAAGCGTATCCCCGCAAGTTATCGCGTGGGCTAACTATAGGCATAATGATGCGCTAAATGTACGATTTGGTCGCTTTATCACCCCGCAAGGCATTATCAATATTGAACATTTCCCTGCTGTATTGTTAGACCCTGAACAACCACAGTTTCTACGCCCATTTGGTGGGCAAACTATTTTCCCTAACTTCGTTGATGGTTTGCAATTGCACGGCACCAAGTTTTTGGCGTCGAATAATCAGCTGCAATATGCAGCTTATACCTCAAATTTTGTCGGTAATGCAGATGATCTCGTCTATGGTGGTCGTATTGCACACACCTGGTCAAATCAAGGCGTCACAGCCGGCTTGAATGTGGTGACTGGGGATCGTACGGCAGGTGTTGATGCAGACTACAGTGTATTAGGCTTGGACTTCCATATCGACAAAGGGCGGCTACTCTGGAAAAGTGAGTGGTATGTTACCGATGAAGAAGTAGGTGGTGATCGCACGGCATGGTATGTCCAGCCGGCTTGGCGTTTAACACCAAAATTGACTGCATTTTATCGTTATGACTTTCTTGATAATGGTGGCACTACAGGGGACACCATTGAGAACGTGATAGGAGTCAATTTCACGCCGATCAATGGTGTACGCTTAAGAGGTATATTAACGCATAGAGACTTTGAAGCAGGAACGGGAGTGTCCTCTGCCGAGGCATTGATCTATCAACTGTCGGCAACGATTAGCTTTTAGGAGGCACAGACATGAATCAAAAAATAAAATTTTATAATCGTATTCTTACCCTGGTAGTTTTTGCAGTTTGCTTGTCAGCATTTTCAATGGTGACCTCTGTTGTTGCTGCAGATTTTGTTGTCATTGTTAATAGTAAAAATACCTATTCTGCCAGTGAGACTGAAATGAAAAATGTCGTTAAGCGTATTTTTTTAAAGCAGCAAAGTAGTTGGCCTGGTGGTTCCACTACCAAAGTATTTGATGGCAAGAAAGGTGGTCTTGTTCAAGCAGCATTTAGTGCCAGCATGCTGAAAATGGATGATGTGGCGCTGGCGAGTTATTGGCTTGGCTTAAAGCAGAAAACAGGCGAAACACCACCGCGTAATGTTGGCTCTAAAAATAGCATGATCAAGTTAGTGTCAAAGTACGATGGTGCTATAGGTATTATTGATAAAGCTTCAGCAGAGGATGCATCGGGGCAAGTGAAAATATTAATGGATATAAAGTGATTGGCAGTGATTATTTCTTCTTGTTTGTAGCTAATAGAGGTCGTTAGCATGCATCTACGCGGCAAGGTAATGGTTGCATTTATCGGTTGTCTTGGCCTGCTTGTTTTGCAGGCCGTGATTGTCGGGTTTTTTATTTTTCAACAACGAAGCTCTTCTGAAGCATTTGAAAATGCTGTTCATGCCAATAAAACTGTTGATGAGATAAGTTCTGTAGTGAGTAGTGTCCGATCTGAAATATCAACGCTAGAAAATATTGAGACATTCTCGGCGGCGATATCGCGGACAATAGTTTATACAGATGAATTGACGCAGTTATTTGATGCTATAGAAATAGTCAATAATACGATTAATGTGAGTGCCAAATTACGTGCGAGCATTAATAATGCTGGTGCTACCTTTCTCGATGAGTTTAACGTATTGCAACAGATTGATAGTAAATCTTTTGACCCAGATGAATTACTTGATCAGGTTTTATTCGTTGATGAAGCGTTATTTGATGTTAAGGCGCAAGTCGATATTCTCAAAGTTGAATATGGTAAATATTTAGAAGAGAAAATAGCGATACAACATGATGTTAAGGACAAACCTATTATCGCAGCTGTTGTGGTGTGCCTTGTTGCCAGCGTAGTGCTTTTGTTGTACGGCTGGATATTTTCAAATAATCTAACTCGCCCCATTAAACGATTAGCGTTACGTCTTTCTGCGATTGCCGAAGGCAATATTCATCAAGAGCCACTTATTTACAGTGGTAGTGACGAGCTTGCTCAACTGAGCAAAGCTATGAATACAACATCAGCTAGTTTGGCGCAAATGATTGGTGAGATATACAAATCAACTGAAGCGATGAAACACGTTGCTTCTGACTTGTCTGCAGTCGCAGATAAGACGCGTGATAACGCGGAACAACAACGTAGTGAAACCTTGAGTGTCGCAGACACGGCCAACCAAATTTCCGATGCCATGACAAATATTGCCGATACAGTGACGGATGCAGCGATAATTGCCAACGATGCGGATAAACAGGCACATAAGGGTAAAATAGTTGTTGAAGAGAGTGTTAATACGATTATTGCATTGATCTCTAAAGTACAAGAAACCTCTGTTGCGATTAGTAATATCGAAGCCGAGTCTGGCCAAATTGGCTCGGTATTAGACGTGATTAGAAGTATTGCCGAACAGACAAATTTGCTTGCCTTGAATGCAGCAATTGAGGCAGCACGTGCGGGTGAGCAAGGTCGTGGGTTTGCAGTAGTTGCTGACGAGGTGCGCACCTTGGCGAAGCGCACACAAGACTCAACACAACAGATTCAAGATATGATTGAAGGATTTAATCGACAAACGAATATTGCTGTTATGACGATGAAACAAGGCACCGAGCAGGCAAAAATTAGTGAAGAAAAAGCCATATTAGCGGGGCAAGCGCTAGAAGCAATCACTGGCGCAGTAAGCAAAATAAGTGGAATGAATGAGCGTATTGCGAATCATGCTAATGAGCACCGTAATGTGGCGGCTGAAATGAAACAATCGCTTGAAGGAATAAAAGCTACTGTCGAGGAAACAGTCGAGAGTTCTGATCTCACTATGTCACGTAGTGGCGAACTTCAAGACCAGACGCAGCAATTGACTGCGTTAGTTGGTAGGTTTCGTCTCTAGCAGGTTGTTGAAAAAGTCTCAGGTGAGTACGAGACGAGGCAAAATTCGGCGCAAAAGCGCAGTTTTATATGGAGTAAATGAGCATTTTAAGCCGAATTTTAACGCCGTATTGTGCCGCATGAGACTTTTTCAACAGCCTGCTAGTCGTTAAACAAGCAACCAGGTCAGTGGTGTTTTTGCTTGTGCTCAGGAAATAACGTGTTATTGAAAGTATAACGTCGCCAGATAATAGCCAGTGTTATTCCTCTGGTGGCGAGAAATAATGTCAGCGCCAGCCATAGCCCATGGTTACCCATAAATTGCAACACATACCAGGCCGGTATAAATACCAGGAAGGTTGCAACAATCATCATGTCGCGCATAGCGCGTGTACGTGTGGCGCCGATAAAAATACCATCGTAAACAAAACTCCACACTGAAACGAGTGGCAATACTATGAGCCAAGGTAAGTATTCATGGGCACCTTGCCTAACCAGTTCTATATCGCTCATCATAGCAATAATGACCGAGCCAAAAAGCCAATAAACGACACTGAATAAGCTAGCAAAGACAAGGGAGTAAAGCATAATTGCTTTGACAGTACGATTAAGCGATGACGGATTTTTTTCACCAATATCATGGCCGACCAATGCTTCTGCGGCATGCGCGAAGGAATCAAGCACATAGGCCATTAGCGCTTGAAAATTGAGCAGCAGGGCATTGACAGCGAGAATTGTATTGCCAAATTCGGCGCCTTTGGCGGTAAAAAATGCAAACGTAAAGACCAGACATAAAGTGCGAATAAAGATAGTATGGTTAACAGAGAACATTTTGGCCAATGCTTGCCGATTAAAAATCAGAGCTTTACTGTAATTTAGCTGGTGCTGCTTTAACATCTGCCAAATGAAAAATCCTGCTAAGGCTAAGCCACTATAATCAGCGATGACACTGGCCCAGGCTACGCCATCTACGGTCATGCCTAACCCGACAACAAAAACTAAATCGAGTACGATATTAATAATATTGACAAGCAAGGCAATGAACAGGGGTACACGAGCGTTTTGTCTGCCTAAAAACCAACCGATAATGACATAGGTGATGAGCGTGGCGGGAGCGCTCCAGATACGGATATCGAAATAAGTACGGGCATGATGTTCGACTTCAGGGCTGGCGTTAATAAGCGAAAATGAAACCCATGCAATAACGGGCTGTATTAGTAGTAAGAGAATAGCCAAAGCTAGCGCAACGATGCAGCCGCGTAATAGCACAGCATGCGCTTCGTCTTGATCGTTGGCGCCAGTGGATTGCGCCACTAAACCCGTTGTGCCCATGCGCAGAAAGCCAAAGCCCCAATAGACAAAGCTAAAGATTAGCGCGCCGATAGCCACCGCACCCATATAATAGGCATGATCGAGATGCCCCATAACGGCAGTATCAACGATACCTAACAAGGGTACAGATAGGTTTGATAACATCATCGGGGCGGCGATGGCCCAAATACGCCGATGTTGTGGTGCTAAGATCAAATGCTTGTCTATTGGGTTATGGTAATGAATAGGTATTTTAGCCTATGCAGGCTATGTATTTGCACGTGACAGGTTTATTGAGTATAGGGTGAAGGTAAATAATTTTATAAAATGTCGATAAACTGTGATGTTAACGCAATATTCCGTCACTAAAGTATTAGCAGAATGTAGAAATTTGGAGTGGGTATGCCGTTCAAAATAAAGTCCTCTATTTCAGTTGGTTTTTTGCTTGTTAGTCTATTTCCTTTTGTTTCTATGGCAGGTCAATGCCAAGCACAAAGTGCGCCGCATAAGGTGGCATTATTGGAGCTTTATACGTCAGAGGGTTGTAGTAGTTGCCCACCAGCGGATCGTTGGCTGAGCAATTTGGCAGAAGGTCAGTTCGATTCCCAACAAGTTGTGCCTTTAGCGCTACATGTTGATTATTGGAATTATCTTGGTTGGAAAGATCCTTTCTCTAGTAAGCAATACAGTAAGCGCCAGCGCCATCAAGGCAATGTCAATAATCTTCGTACAGTTTACACACCACAATTTGTACTCAATGGTGAGGATTTGCGCGGTTGGTATAAACGTAACGGTA
>CAYUKF010000018.1:0-2578 GCA_964445215.1 uncultured Thiotrichales bacterium | reverse complement strand
GATATTCCGCGTGGTGAAAACAGTGGTAAAACACTGCATCATGATTATGTTGTGAGAAAGCTAATGGGGCCTTACAAGCTGGCAGGAAAAACTAGCAGTTTAAGCGAAAAATTTGCTATTGAATCAGATTGGAAAGATAAAAACCTTGGTATTGCAGCCTTTGTGCAAAATGCAAAAACGGGCGATGTATTGCAAGCGCTTATGGTCAAAAATTGTAGTTAAGGACACCTCTAAAAATTGTCTTTTCCCGCGATAGCGGCGTCAACTCCATGCTCAAATCCTCATTTACTCCGTGTAAACTGCGGTTTTGCGTGCGGTGTTTTCTTGCTCTCACGAAAAAAATCCTAATTTTTAGAGGGGCCTTTAAGTCTGACAGTTTCCTAGATAAATTGTCTGCGTAGTTGTGTGGCAATGCTGCTTTGTTGCCACATCTGTTCAAATTGTTCTCGTTCTTTGATGATTCTGTTGGGCTCATTTATCACAACTGCATCATAGCGTTCATAAGTCGTTTGATAAATCATTGTTGGTTGGTCATTGATACAATAACTTTGCCACTGACTCATATATTGTTCATGTAATTGCCGAACCTCGATTAAACTATTTAAGCGTTGTATCAAGGATAGTGCACGGTGTTGCTGAGTTTGCAGTCGATTGGCTTGACGTAACAAAATACGAATATCCGGCCGCTTGCTGCGGCGGGCAAGCGCACTGAGTTGTTGGCTGAAATCTTCATTGCTATAGATGCGCGGGTCGAGGTCATCGGCCAGGATATAAAGTTGATGCCGACTTTGAGCGACAAGCTCTATTACTACACTGCTAAGTGCAGCATGACCCTCAATAGGGTGTTGCTTGTCATTAGTTGGTGTATTCATCATCCTAAAACTCTTAGTTGAATTGTAGCGAGAGCGCCTAAGGTGCGCAAGATAAAGGGCTTTTCAGGTTATTTTTTATGAAGGCGTATCATCCGCACGGTGAGAACAAAATATTCTGAAAAGTCCCTTAGATTCTGTGCATTAGGCGTTCGCAGTAGATTCAACTAAGGGTTTTAGGATAATGTATCGTCATTAAAAACCCCCAGACTGACCGGAGCCAGCCTGGGGTGAGGGACGCCAAATGACGACACCTAGGGGGAGCATGGAGGAATATGACGATAGTGCCGCCCTGGAAATCCCTGTTAATAATTATCCATTTCCAGGCGAGACTTACTGCCAACCTTGTCACATTTTTGCGGCTAAACTGATTTAGCCTGTTCAACGGCGTTACCGATATAGCTTGCAGGTGTCAGCTGCAATAGTGTCTCTTTGGCTTCACTCGGTATCTCTAGTGCGGTAATAAAATCATGTAATGTGTCGCGATTAATACCTTGGCCTCGTGTTAGTGCCTTAAGTTTTTCATAAGGCTCTGGAATACTGTAACGACGCATGACTGTTTGAACAGGTTCGGCCAGCACCTCCCAGGCGCCATCAAGGTCAGCACGCATAGCATCGGCATTAGCTTCTAATTTGCCGATACCCCCCAGTGTCGATTGCATTGCGATGACACTATGAGCGATACCAACACCGATATTACGTAATACAGTTGAGTCGCTAAGATCACGCTGCCAACGCGATACAGGGAGTTTTTGTGCCATATGAGCAAGCATGGCAGAAGCAATGCCAAGATTGCCTTCGGCATTTTCAAAATCAATGGGGTTAACCTTATGTGGCATGGTTGACGAGCCAACTTCATTGGCTTGTAGTTTCTGGCGGAAATAACCCACGGATATATAACCCCAGATGTCGCGACTAAAGTCGAGCAGCACCGTATTAAATCGCACTAGGCTATTGAAGTGTTCGGCGATAGTATCATGAGGTTCGATCTGCGTTGTATACGCACTCCATTGCAGTCCCAGTGATTCGACAAACTCTTTGCTAAGTGTTGACCAATCTATTTCTGGGTAGGCCGACATGTGTGCATTAAAATTACCGACTGCGCCATTTATTTTACCAAGGATGGGCAGTGTAGAAAATTGATCAACTTGTCTTTGCATGCGATAGGCAAACACCGCCATCTCCTTACCCAGGGTGGTGGGTGAGGCAGGTTGGCCATGCGTACGTGCGAGAATAGCTTGTTCAGCATTGTCATGCGCCAGCGTTTTAACGGCAGTAGTGACTTCCTTCATTAGTGGTAATAAAACATGTTTACGTGCGCCATCAAGTATCAAGCCATAGGCAAGATTATTAATATCTTCTGAGGTGCAGGCAAAATGCAAAAATTCACTAATGGGTGCCAGTTCATTATTCTTGTCGAAACGCTCTTTAAGATAGTATTCAATCGCTTTAACATCGTGATTTGTTATACGCTCAATGGCTTTAACGCGCTCAGCGTCAGCCACCTCAAACTCATCGATAAGCGCCTGTAGCCAAGCATTGGTGCTGTCGCTTAAAGGCGCGACTTCCGTAATTACGGCGGTATCGGCAAGGCACTGTAGCCAACGGATCTCTACGATAATGCGCGTACGAATCAGCGCATATTCGCTAAGGTATTCACGTAGTGCCAGTGTTTTCGCGGCATAACGGCCATCGATCGGCGAAATCGC
>CAYUKF010000017.1:16013-17898 GCA_964445215.1 uncultured Thiotrichales bacterium | reverse complement strand
TCTGGTCATTATCAAACTGGCGAGACATTGCCAAACGAATTATATGAAAAGCTTTATGCCAGCAAAAACTTTTTGTCTGGTATGCAAATGGTGCGACAGCTAGAGTTGGCTTTATTCGATTTTCGCATTTACAGTGAATACGATTCCCGACCCACTTCAGAGCCTGGTATTGATATCGAAGACATACTCAAACAAGTGCGTTCACAAGTGGCGGTTGTGCCTACTCCTGACTTTAATCGTTTTGCTAATGGCTTCACGCATATTTTTGCCGGCGGTTATTCAGCAGGATATTACAGTTACAAATGGGCTGAAGTTTTATCCAGTGATGCCTTCTCAAAATTTGAAGCCAACGGTATTTTCGATCGCGTGACGGGCAAGCAATTTTTAAGCTCGGTATTAGAACAAGGCGGTTCACGCGAACCGATGGAATTGTTTATTGAATTTCGTGGCCGCAAGCCTAGCATCGACGCTTTGTTACGTCACAGTGGTTTAGCAGCCTGATGAAAATAGCCAGCTGGAATGTTAACTCACTGCGTGTACGCTTACCGCATGTGCTGGATTGGTTAGACTCAGCCAAGCCCGATGTTTTGGCTTTGCAAGAAACTAAAATGACTGATGAAAATTTTCCAGCCGAAGCCATTCGAGAGGTCGGTTATCACGTCATTTTCTCAGGCCAAAAAACTTATAACGGCGTTGCGATTATTAGCACATCAGCAGCCAGCGATATTGCCACCGACGTGCCGAACCTGGATGATCCACAACGGCGCATTTTGGCAGCGACTATTAATGGTGTCAGGATCATTAATCTCTACGTGCCTAATGGTCAAAGTGTTGCGTCTGAAAAATACGCTTATAAACTCGACTGGCTGGAAAAAGTCACTGCCTATATTGAATCACAATTGGCAGAACACAAAGAGTTAGTTGTGCTGGGTGATTACAATATCGCCCCAGAAGATCGTGATTGCTATGATTCAGGAACATGGGGCGAAGAAGTGCTGTGTTCAAAACCCGAGCGCGCCGCTTTCGAAAAATTAATCAGCCTTGGTCTGGTCGATACCTTTCGAATGTTTGAACAAGAAGATCGCTCCTTCAGTTGGTGGGATTATCGCCAAATGGCTTTTCGCCGCAAACGCGGCATGCGTATCGATCACGTTTTGGCCAGCACTGCGTTGGCAGAAAAATGCGTAGCAGGATCAATCGATATCGAACCACGTAAACTAGAACGCCCCTCTGATCATGCACCCGCTGTTGCCGTGTTTGATCGATAAACCATGAAAGAAAAAACCGTATACAAAGATGCAGTAGCATTTACTACCAAAGATGGCTCCACCATCCGCGAGTTAATGCACCCGCAACATCATGCTGTGCAAAACCAAAGTTTAGCAGAAGCCATTGTCCCTGTTGGTGCAACCACGCTATTACACAGGCATAAGCAGACAGAAGAACTTTATTACATTCTTGAAGGTGAAGGTGAAATGGTTCTGGGGGATGAAAAATTCAAGGTGACTGTTGGCGATACCATTTGTATTAAACCCAATACCCCGCATCAAATCACAGGGCTAGGCGATAAAGACCTACGTTTTCTCTGCTCATGTAGCCCCGCTTATTCGCATGAGGATACGGAGTTGTTATAGGAGATTTTTGCCATTTTCTTTGTGCAAAGGTCTCAGGATATTTTTTATTAATTTTTTGTTGGAGTAGTTTCCATTTATAGAGACCTATCTAATTAAAGGTCTGCGCAGATCTATCATCTACAGAGTAACTGCGCATAGAGCTGGCCATGCTAAAATAAAAATATGATAGATTATTGGTTACCGACAATAGCTGGCAGCAGTTTGCTGAGCGACATCGAACTAGCGCGGTTTCATCGCGATGGTTATCTCAT
>CAYUKF010000017.1:10154-15913 GCA_964445215.1 uncultured Thiotrichales bacterium | reverse complement strand
AAGCATCCCGGTTATAGCAGCTCGACCTCGTGGCATCAGGATATTCGTTACTGGTCTTTCGATAAACCTGAGTTGGTTAATGCCTGGCTTGCCATTGGCGAAGAGCGCGAAGCTAACGGTGGTATGGCTGTGTTGCCAGGTTCGCATACCTTGAATTTGGATCGTGGCCGTTTAGACAATGCCTTATTCCTGCGCATCGATCTTGAGAAAAATCAAGCCTTGCTTGAGACCCAGGTAGTCGCTTTACTCAATCCAGGTGATGTTTTATTTTTTGATTGCAAACTGTTTCATGCGGCCGGTCGTAATCGCAGCAATGAGATCAAGAAATCACTGGTGTTCACGTATCACGCTGCTGATAATCATCCAATTCCTGATACACGCTCTGGTACCACGCCCGGTATTACTATCGATTTTTAGCCATTTCCTAGAGTACCTTGTTGCATGTCCTATAAAATTGAGCTAAAGCCCAGCGAACAAAATTTTACTATTGACGACGGTGAATCATTCATCGATGCTGCGCATCGACAAGGCATTCATCTGCCTTATAGCTGTCGTGATGGAACCTGCGGTACCTGTAAAGGCAAAGTGATCCGTGGTGAAGTGAAACACCATCACTACAGCTCGCAGGCTTTGTCAGAGCGAGAGCGTGAAGACGGCATGGCCTTGTTTTGTCAGGCGCGTGCATGTTCCGATTTGGTGTTAGAAGTTGATCTTAACAACCTCAATATACAGCGTTTGCCGAGTCGCGTTGACCAGATAGATCACCTGGCGCATGATGTCATGCGTTTATTTCTTAAATTACCGACTGGCAAAAAACTCAATTATATCGCTGGTCAATACATTGACATTATCATGAGTGATAGTCGTCACCGTACCTATTCCATTGCCAATGCGCCGCGTGATGATGGCATGATCGAATTGCATATTCGTAACGTCGAAGGTGGCCGTTTCTCCGATTTCGTTTTTCATCATCTCGAACAAAAAACCATCCTGCGCATAGAAGGCCCTATGGGCGCCTTTTATTTACGCCAGGATTCAACGCGCCCTATGTTGCTGGTAGCAGGCGGAACTGGTCTTGCGCCGATCAAAGCTATAGTCGAAGCGGCACAGCAAGCAGGCGACAGACGAAAAATTATTCTGTATTGGGGAGTACGCTCACAACGCGATCTCTATTTTCAAGATACCATCGAACAATGGGCAGAGCAAAAACACTTTACCTCTATCCCCGTGCTATCAGAACCAGAGGATGATTGGCAAGGGCGCAGTGGCTTTGTTCATGAGGCAGTATTAGACGATATCACTGATTTATCCCAATACGATGTGTATGCAGCCGGGCCACCTATTATGGTTAGTGCTGTACGTAGCCGTTTTTTAGCAGCAGGCTTGCCCGAGACCCAACTTTTTCACGATGCTTTTGAGTGGGCATTAGACTAGAAATAAAGTATTAATGTGTGAAACATGAAAATCATAAAAAATTCCAAAATAATTTTAAAACCTTTTGAAGAAGTGCATCTGGCCGATTTTGTGGAAGCTATTCGGGAAAGTGTGGGTAGCGTTGGTATATGGATGTCATGGTGTCACGCAGAATATTCTAAAAATGATGCCCGGTTATGGTTTGAATCGTGTGGACGTAATATAGACAATAAATCTGCTTACGATATAGGTATATTTTTAGCGCAAACAGGACAATTGGTCGGGGGTGTCGCTATCAATCGCATTGATTATGAGCATCAGATAGGAAACATTGGTTATTGGGTCAGAGAATCTTTTCAAAATCAAGGTATCGCTTCGTGTGCTATGGGGCTTATCAAACAGTTCGGTTTTGGCTGCCTTGGTTTAACCAGATTAGAGATAATAGTGTTAGAGGCTAATAACATTAGCCGTAAGGTTGCAGAGAAGTCTGGCGCTAAGTTTGAATGGCTTGCTAAAAATCGATTGGTTCACGATGGGCAGCCAACAGCCGCCATGATTTACTCTTTACTTCCTTAGTCAAGCTGACAAATTAAAAAAATGTGTGTACAAGTGCTTAGCGCAAACTAGGCAATGATGTATTCGTCGCCCGCTCCAGTCCAAGCTTATACGAGGCATTAGCCTGTTCTGCTTCGCCTAGCTCGTCATAAACTTTGGCAATGAGTTGGTAGGCTTGTGGCCCGGCGCCCTGGTTAATGCCGCGTTGCAGATAATCCCTTGCTTTGGCCCACATCTGATTAGCAATAGCGAGGCGGCCGAGGGTAATAAACAGTGCTGGTGTTTCGTGTTCGTCGCCGAGCCATTTTTCAGCATGTGCCATTTGCGTCAGCACTTCGGATCCGTGCAGTTGGCCGTAAAGATCTATCAGTTGATTGTTACTACCGTGATGATTTATTTGTCGATCAATTAATTGTACGGCCTTATCAACATCACCACAGCTTGCCAGGTGTTGGACGTAGCTTGCTGCTATATCACTGTCTTGTTTGAGGCCTTTTGGTATGCGCTGCCATACGTTGTTGAGATGGTCGATATCAGTGGTAGCGCCAGCACTGATTACTAATTGTTGATGTGCTGTCTTTTGCCATTGATTACATTCCTTGTCGGACATGACGTGATACTTCCTGACCAGTGGTAACAGCTCGATGAGTCGTTCCCAGTCTTTCAGTTCGATATAAAGGCGTGCTAATAATTTAATGATTAAGGTATTTTTGGGTGACTCGGCGTGTAGTCGTTTTAATGTGGCGAGTGCTTGTTCATGCTGACCTTGGTTGAGTTGTAGCTCGGCTTGAGTAATGCCAATGGTCATATCAACCGAAGGGTCGAGTTGATGCGCAATTTTAAGATAACGGTCGCGACGTTCATGGGCGCCTTGCTGTTGCGCGGCGCGGGCAGCAGAAATATAGTTGAGTGCGGGTTTGTCGCAATCGCTAACACGGTTTAGCAATAACTGTTCGGCCTTCTGCCATTGGCCAGAATTGAGTGCAATCATGCCACGTACCATAGAGCTATTGGCTTTGTTGTGTTTTCTGTTTTTTGACCAGCGAGATAGTTTCTTTGGTGCCTTGCGTATGACACCTAAAATGCGAAACAAGACATAAAGTATGACAAAGGCAATGACTGTAACGACAAGGAGTACAGCAACACTGGTTTCGAGGGTGTAGTGTTGAATGCTCAGCACGACATGACCAGGGTCATCTTTGGTCAATAGTGCGATAGCGACACCGACAGCAAGAGCAATTAAGGCATAAATCAGCAGCTTCATGATATATTATTCCGCGCTGTTGTTTTGCTGGTGCTGCCAGGTACGCAAGGCGTCAAGCGAGGCGGAAATATCAGGTATCGTCGCAGTCAATTCGATTTGGCCCAATTCGCTGAGCGTGTTTTTAATAGCATTACGCTTGGCGTTATTATCAAAGTATTCAAGCAACCAGTCGTGGGCGATTGCAAGACTTTGTTTGTAGGTGACTTCATCGCCTTGTATTAGTGATAGCCGCGCACTCTCCAATTTAAGGCGCAGGTTTTGATAGATAAGCGCGCGTTGATTGGGGGCGAGTAATGGGTTGCCAATATCATGATCACCGCGCTCACGGATGACAACTAATTTTTTAATTGCCTGCCATGCTGTGTTTAAGCCGCTGCGCCAGCCTGCTGTATTTTCTTCTGCCCTCAGCCCTAGAGGAGTGACGGCTTCTGTTTTATCAGCAGCGATTTCGGCGACGCGTTCAGCCTGGCCAGCTAACGAGAGTTCGTCAATGCGTGATTGCATGCTGGCCAGTGTTAAGGCGGCGCCAGCGACATCAATAACTTGTACCGATTGTAGCTGCGTGATTTCATCGGCAATGATTGAGCGCACACTAAGTACGGTTGGATCACCACTTTCACGCAGACGTTGATCGGCGCCACGTAAGGCGACAATACTGCCGCTGACATTGCCAACGAGTTGTAATTGTTGGTTGGCAATCGATAATAAGTATTCTGCTTCGGCAATCAACCAACCTGTTTTCGGGTTGACATTCAATTTGCTATGCAATGCGGTCAGGGTTTCAGCAATTTGTTCGGTGTTAGATGCTGTGGTAACCACGGTTGTTACTAATGAATTGAGCCGTTGGTTTTGCTCGCTGAGCTTGACATTAAACTCGTCGTTGGTTGCTCTGATGCGATTATCCAGTTGTGTTTGGCTGGACTGATTTTGTCTGCTTACGGTTTGTTCGAGCGCCTGTTTGCTTTGCTGTAGTTGTTGCCATAACCATGCTGCGCCACCTGCTGCAGCGAGCGCAATGAGTAAGGCGAGCAGGGCAATGATGGTGGCAAGCGAGCGGCCTTGCGTTGATTTTTTGCCTGATTTTTTATTAGCTACGACAGTTTCTGTTGTTGTTTCTATTACAGCGGGTTGATCTTGACCAGCAGTGTTATCTACGGTCATATCGTTGTTAGTGTCGATGCTTGTTGCTGGCGTAGTGGTTTGTTTCTTTCTGCTCACGCTTGCGGCCTCGCCTTGTTTTTGTTTTGCCACCAGCTAGTGATGGCGGCAACCATTGCATCGTCGTCAGGTTCTGGACTAACGATGATGTCGTCAGTAAAACCTAACTCACGAGCGAGCTTGGCCGTTCGCTGACTATTGCTCGCCAAGGCCGTGCTAAATAACCAGTCTTTATTGTCACACAGTGTAATCAAATTACGCAGCCCCTGTTGGCTTGTTAGCGTAATAATATCGCAGTTTAAATGAATATTAACCGAGCATAAGCGTTGTTTGGGCAGCACGCGCTGATAGACCTCAATATACGTGACTTTAGCGCCACGTTGACGCAGTGTATCGGCAAGCAAATTACGTCCGCCAATACCGCGAATAATGGCGATTTGTTTGCCCTCAACGCTATGCAATAACGGCGATTCGAGCAAGGACTCGGTATTGAATCCCTGTTTAGGCAGTACGTCAACGGCTATGTTATGAGTGTGCAGACTGGCCGCTGTTTTATTGCCGACTGCAGCGACCATAAGGTTGGCTGGCAGGCCATTTGGCCAATGTGGGCAACGCTGCAAGGCGTATTGCACTGCATTGGCGCTGATAAAAATGACGATATCGTATTGATCGATTTGTGCTAGCTGTTGAGTGTGTGTGGACTTGTTCTCGATTGCTTCAATGGCAATGACGGGAAAGCGTATGGCTGTGCCGCTGGTGTTTTCGATTAAACGGCAAAAATCTTCGGCCTGGTGCGCTGGGCGTGTCACCAGTACTGACAGTTGGTCTAAGACGTTGCTTGCTATCAATGGTTGCTATGCAGCTCGGCGAGTATTTCTCTCGCGCCACGGCTAAGGAGGTCGTTGGCTAATTCAATGCCGAGTTTTTCGGCGTCATCACGATGCCCGCTCACGCTACCGCTGATAATTTTCGAGCCGTCACTGCGAGCGACCAGGCCGCGTAAGGTGAGGGTATTGCCATCAAGCGTGGCATGACCACCAATAGGTACTTGGCAGCCGCCTTCAAGACGGTGATTCATAGCGCGCTCGGCGCGTACACGTACCGCGCTATCAGCGTGATTAAGCACAGTAATCAGGGTTTCGATTTCACTGTCGTTGTTGCGACACTCAATGCCAATAGCGCCTTGGCCAATGGCAGGAAGACTGAGATCAGTGGCCATGTATTCAGCAATGCGTTGACTCAAGCCAAGCCGGGTTAAGCCAGCGCTGGCAAGAATGATGGCATCGTAGTGGCCATCATCGAGTTTTTGCAAACGGGTGCCGACGTTACCACGCAGATCTTTAATGATGAGATCGGGCCGTTTAGCTAA
>CAYUKF010000017.1:0-10054 GCA_964445215.1 uncultured Thiotrichales bacterium | reverse complement strand
GCTTGCCACAGGGCAAGCGGGCTTTTACGCGTGGCGATTTTGATTATTTTGTTCATTGAGTCACTACCAGAGATGATTAACACACCCAAACATAGGCTAAAAACGGTGCCTTTTTTCAGGCAATGTGCGATTTTAGCATTTTGCGCACACTGGCGAGATGGCGGCGACTGATAAGCAGCAATTCGTCGCAGTGTTTGAGGCTGAGATAGTGACGGCCGTCACTGCCACGCTGTAATCCTGTGATGTGTTGAACGCTGACCAGGGCATTGCGGTGAATACGTAGCAAGCTATCACCGAACTCTTCTTCTAGCTTACGTAGCGAATCTTCGATAAGTACGCTGCCGTCAAGATGGCAGACGGTGATGTATTTCTGGTCGGCCTGGAAGTAAATAATGTCATCGATGGCAACAAGATCGATATGGCCTGCGCTAGTAGCACTGATATGGCTGCGTCGGCGCGGTTTGTCAGTGTTGTTAAGGTTTTCTAGTTGTGCTTTGTTGAGGCTGTGGGCGCGGCCTAAGGCTTGTTCTAGTTGCGCTTGCTTGATGGGTTTAAGCAAATAAGCCATGGCCTGTGTTGCAAATGCAGCCAATGCGTGTTCATCGTAGGCAGTGGTGAAGATGATGGCGGGCGGTTTATCGAGACCACTTAAGTGCTCGGCGACTTCAAGCCCATCCATGCCTGGCATACGGATGTCGAGTAGTAGAATATCGGGCTCATGTTGCGCAACTTTTTCAATGGCTTGTGTGCCGTTTACGGCGATATCGAGCAACTCATAGTCGTTAAGCTCGGCGAGCATACGCGCCAGACGTTCGCACGCCAGTGGCTCGTCATCAACAATGAGGATTTTCATGTGTCACCGATTTGCTGATAGGGTAGCGTCAGGGTAACGATAAACTGACCATCGTTATTTTCGGTTGTTAATTGACCCTCGCCTTCATACCAACCAGCAAGACGCTGACGGGTGTTTTCCAGTGCCATACCCAAGCCTTTGCTATTTGCTTGAGGCATTGTTGTGGTTGCCAGCGGATTACTGATAATTAGGTGAATCATGTCAGCCGTAAAGCGGCCATGGATGCGAATGCAGCCGCCATTTACAGAGGGTTCAATGCCGTGGTAAACCGCATTTTCGACTAGGGGTTGCAGCAACAGGGGCGGTACGGCTGCGTTGTCAGGCAGCATGTCGACACGCCATTCGGTTTGCAGTCGTTCACCAAGACGCAATTGTTCGATATTAAGATAGCGCCGTGTCAGGTCAATTTCATCGGCCAGGCGAGTGGCGTTATTGCTGGTATTGAGGTTATTACGAAATAAATCTGCCAAGTCTTCGATCACGGTTTCGGCCAATTGTGGCTGGCTGCGCGTTAGACTGGCGATGGTGTTCATGCTATTGAATAAAAAATGTGGTCGAATGCGTGCTTGCAAGGCATGTAGTCGTGAGCGTGCTTCAGCACGAATCGATAGCCGCGATTGGTGCTGGACATAAAAATAACGTAAGGCGACAGCGCAAATGATGAGACTGATGGCGACATTGCGCAAGATGAAGCCGGCGTGGTGGCTGCTTTGTGTCAGCCCTTCAGAGCCAGCCAGAGTGCTGCCCAGTGCATTACCCAGGATCAAGTGATAGGCCATTACTGACACTAGGGCGGTGATGCCAGTGACAACAAACAGGCTATAAAACGTCGTTGCTGTCACGCTCAACTGCTTAAACCAACGCTTGCTAAGGCAGAGCATTGCGGTGCTGGTGAGCGCGATCCATTGCACAAATAAGGAAATGAGACCGAGATCGCCCCAGCGCTGTTGAGTGCTTGTCATCGGTGCTAGGGTCAGTACGAAGGCCAATAACTCGGCGATAATCACCACCAACAGCAGGGCTCGCATCTGACAAAAATCAGGCAGAAAGGCGGCCGCCATATTTGGTTCAGTTGCTGGCCCGGTGTTTGGCCTAGCGCTTAACTTGGAGCTTGAATTAGTATGGGATGGCATAGTGCTGGTTTATGTTGGCAGTTGTTTGATTATAGCGGCTAGCTAGGCGCTGTCTTTGGCAGCGATGCAATGAGTGTTAACAGGCTCCTGGCAGTTGGCTAAGGTTTCGAGGATTATGGCAAGATTGCTATACTGCTGTGCAGTAATGTTTGAGGAAGCAATGTGAGCGCTAACGATAAATTATGGGGTGGACGTTTCAGTGAGTCAACTGATGCCTTTGTTGAGGAGTTTACGGCTTCGGTAGCATTTGATCGACGGCTGTATCGTCATGACATTGCTGGCTCTTGTGCCCATGCCTTGATGTTGGCGCGGTGTCACATTATCTCTGATGACGAGTGTCAGCAGATTTTATCCGGCCTGGAAAAGATCATTGCTGAGATTGAGTCAAATACCTTTGAGTGGAGTGTCGCGCTTGAGGATGTTCACATGAACATTGAATCACGACTGACCGTCTTGATTGGCGATGTCGGCAAAAAACTGCATACGGCACGTTCGCGCAATGATCAAGTGGCCACCGATATTCGTCTTTATCTACGTGATGAGATTGATATGATTATTGCTGAGGCGCAGCGTCTGCAAGCAGCCTTGCTTGATCTTGCCGAGGCGCAGGCCGAGACGATTATGCCTGGTTTTACCCATCTGCAAACTGCGCAACCAGTGACTTTTGGTCATCATATGCTGGCTTGGCAGCAAATGCTATTGCGCGATGTTGCGCGACTGCGTGATGTGCGTAAGCGGGTTAACCAATTGCCGTTAGGCGCAGCAGCATTGGCCGGCACTAGCTACCCTATTGATCGCGAGTTTGTTGCCAAGCAACTGGGCTTTGATGGTGTGTGTGAGAATTCATTGGACGCTGTATCAGATCGTGATTTTGCCATTGAGTTTGTTGCCGCATCGTCGATCTTGTTAATGCATTTGTCGCGATTTTCTGAGGAGTTAATTCTTTGGGCGTCGGCACAATTTGATTTTATTGATTTGCCTGATCGTTTTTGTACGGGCTCATCGATTATGCCGCAAAAGAAAAATCCGGATGTGCCAGAATTAGTGCGCGGTAAAACCGGTCGGGTGAGTGGCCATTTGATGGGCTTGTTAATGCTAATGAAAGCGCAGCCCTTGGCCTATAACAAAGATAATCAGGAAGATAAAGAACCGCTGTTTGACACCATTGATACGGTCAAAGCTTGTCTGCGCGTTTATGCTGACATGATGCCTACGGTGAGCGTAAAGCCTGAAAAAATGCGTGAGGCGGCTTTAAAGGGTTATGCCACGGCGACCGATTTAGCCGATTACCTGGTGCGCAAAGGCATGCCGTTTCGTGATGCGCATGAAGTGGTGGGGCGTAGTGTTGCCTATGCGATTGAGCAAGGCAAGGATCTTGCCGAGCTGACACTAAAAGAGCTGAAAGAATTTGATGCTAGTATTAAAAAAGATGTGTTTGAGGCATTAACTTTGGAGGGCTCGGTCAATGCGCGTGATCACATTGGTGGTACCGCGCCTGCTGCGGTGCGCGCTGCGATTGCCAAACAGCGTCAGCGTTTGAATGGCTAGCACGAATTTTTCATTGAGTTTCGCAGTTGAGGTAGATAGATAGGTGTTCGCGGTAGAGGGTTAGTATAGAGAAAGATCAGGCGCTATCTACGTTACTAAGGTCTTCGGCCGTATGCGCTAACAGCTCATGCTCGGCTTTGCGGATTAAGCGTTTGGCGTCATCACCATTTCCCCAGGTAGCAGCGCCGACATGGAGTTCTGCTTTGCTGCGGTGTTGATCAATTGCGGCTTGCGTCTCGATATCATTGATATGACCAAGAAGTTTTTTGGTGAGACTACGTGTGGCAGTGGCATCTGTTTCGGGTAACACTATAAGCAATTCACCGTAACCAATACGACCGATATGATCAGCCCAGCGTGTTTGGTCGCGCAAGTTTTGCGAAATGGTGATCATGATTTTGTCTGCTGTTTCAGGCCCAAGCTTTTGTCCAAGCACAGCAATGTTACTGACGTTAATCCGCAATACAGATAAGGCATTGTGGTAGCGACGGCTGCGTGTGACCAGTGGTTCAAGTAAATGCAGTAAAGCACGGCGATTCGGTAAGCCAGTGAGCGAGTCACGTAGACTAACTTCTTCAAGTTCGCCACTCAGTTTGTCGCGCTCTTGACGCATCTGTTGTTCTGCGCTGACATCCATATAATAGTGAACGCACGCCGTTGCTTGTGGTAGATGTAGAGTGCGGTTAATGGCTTTAAGCCAACGCGGCCGCCGTTTTGCTGTCGCAGGTAATAAAAAGCGCTTTTCAGGCTTGAACAGCCATTCAAACTCTGGTGGCAGTGTCATGCGACTGCGGCCAACCAATTCATTTGACGATACGCCAGCGTAGTTTTCGATAACGTCGTTGAGCCAGATTAATTTTGATTGGTAGTTGAGTATGACGACGCCAAATGGAGCGTCTTCAAGTGCATGTTTTATCAGAGAAATATCATCTTTCTCCATTATTTTTCTCTCCACACTTCTTTTGGTTGCGGCGTATTGTGCCCTTGTATCAGGGTTAACGGCCAAGTGGCAGCTCCCTTGAGCTAGATTTCCTTCTATTTTTTAGTCGCGAATATTTATCTTTAGGACGCCTCTATGTGTGATTGTGGCCTCTGCGCAACCTGGCAAGCGCTGTCACAAGGCGGCTTGCGCAGGGCAAGGCTGGTTGTCCTTTTCAAGTAAGGCAACGCCGTTTGCCAGGCTGGCCCCTACGGGGCTTACAGGCTGAACGGCACTCAGCGTTACCACTTTTCGCCAGGCCATTAGTACACCAACCACATTATATTATCGGATCAGTTGGTCTGTCAGCACCCATGGCTAGGCGCGCTTCGCAGAGAAGGGTTGTTCCCTTCACAAGAAGCGTAACACCGCCATGGGTGCTGACAGACCAACCCTTTGGGCGACCCTGTGGCATTTCGCCTCGGCGTTACAGCTCTTGCCAAGGGAACAACCCTTGCCTGCGAACTGTGCCTTGATGCGAAATGCCACAGGATCGCTGATCCGACAATATAATGTGGTTGATGTACTAGCATGCCTGCAAAGTGGCGCCTTGATTGCCGTTCAGCCTGTAAGCCAGAGACCGCAAGCACACATAGAGGTGTCCTATAGTAATAGAGGAAATTGCCGATATTAAGGAGAGGTATACCGACACTGAGCCGCATCACTCGATTGCGCTTATGTCTACGATATTTTCAGTCCACTAAATTTAAGAGGAATATCAGCGCGTGGAAGTAAAAGCAATAAAAAGACGATTCCTCGCCCTTAATGCTGATCGTATTGAGCGAACACGCAATGCATTGCGTGAGCACCAGCGTGATGTGCTTGATTTATTACCATTATTTTTCCACGTCAACCATCCTTTGTTGCCAGGATTTATTGCCAAAGATACCCCATTTGGTATCGCAGACTACAGCCCAAGTAAGGCAGTAAAGGAGGCGGCGATACGCTTAAGCAAGAGTTTTGAGTATAAGCGACGCCCACTTATGCGTTATGACATTAGTTCGGTTTTTCTTATGGGTAGTAGTGGCACGGTCGCCTACTCAGATAAAAGTGATTTCGATGTGTGGGTTTGTTATAGCCCCAGCTTGGAAAAGAAGCCATTGCTTGAGTTATCTAAAAAGGCTAAGGCGATCGAGCAATGGGCTGATGGCATTGGTATTGAGATCAATATTTACTTGATGAATCCTGAACGCTTTCGCGCAGGTGAAATAAGTGATCTTTCTGGTGAAAGCAGCGGTAGTGCACAGTACCACTTGTTGCTTGATGAGTTTTATCGTACCAGCGTGTTACTAGCGGGTTGTTATCCGCTATGGTGGTTAGTACCCCCTGAGGAAGAGGACAATTATGAAGCAGTCGCGCACAAGCTAAAACATAATCGTTTTATCAAAGACGGTGAATGTGTTGACTTTGGTGGGCTTGCATCCATTCCAATAGAAGAATTTTTTGGTGCTTCTTTGTGGCAATTGTTTAAAGCCATAGATTCGCCCTATAAGTCTGTATTGAAGTTAATGCTAATGGAAGTGTATGCGCATGAGCGCCGTAGCGGGGATTTATTATCGCAACGCTATAAGCGCGCCGTCTATGAGGGGAATAGCGACCTTACTGAGCTTGATCCCTATGTCATGCTTTATAAGAAACTTGATGAATATTTACAAATGTTTGGCGATGACAGCCGAATAGACTTATTGCGACGCTGTTTCTATTTCAAAGTGAATCTTAACGTTAGCGAATACGCACGACTGCGAAATCGCAATTGGCGTTGGCATTACATGCGCGATGCAGTCAAGAATTGGGGCTGGGATGACAATTATCTCAATATTCTTGATTCACGCTCACAATGGAAAATCCATCGTGTTACCGATGAGCGAAAAATTCTTGTTGATGAATTAACGCATTGTTATCGTTTTTTATCTGATTTTGTTCGCGAAAATGAAGTGTTAGCCAATATCGAACAACAAGATATGAATTTATTGGGTAGAAAACTGTTTGCAACGTTTGAACGTAAAGCCGGCAAGGTTGAAGTTATTAATCGCGGCATAAGCGGTAATTTATGGGAAAGTCGATTGTCGCTTCACTGCGCCCTCAATAAACCGGGAAGCAAATCGAGTTCTCCCGTTTGGGCGCTTTACCCTGGTACAGTTGATGTTGCTCAAGCAGTGGCTATGGCGCCATTAAAATCCACAAGCAATGTACTGGAAATAATAGCGTGGGCATACTTTAACAAAGTATTAGATAGCCATTCTGGTGTCAGTATCTATCCAGGGGAAAGCAAGTTTACTTCACGTGAATTACAAGCAGTAGTAGATTGTATAAGCAATGCATTTCCAGATACCACTTTAGGTTCTCAGCGCACTGAGGATTATGCTAATAATGCAAGAGTGGTTAATGCGATAGCTATTGTCAATATGGGGCTTGACCCTATGACGAAAATATCGGGTGAAGGTCGTCAGCTAATGAGCAATCAAACTGATGCCTTGTCTTATAGTGGTATGCACTATAACTTGATTAACACCATAGATATGTTGCTTGCCACGAGTTGGGGTGAGGTGATTACGCAGCATTATAGTGGTAATAGCGCCATCCTCGATTGTTTGTGTGAATATTCTCGTTTAACGGTTCCTGGTGCTGTTAATGCTACCTTGCCTTTTACTAGTCGCAGTTTTTCATCCGCGCGAGGCATGATGATAGGGTTGCGTATTGAATTCTTATTCAAAGACATTATGCGTTGTTTTTATACAAGGTTAGACACGGCTGAGTGTCAATATATTCTTGCAGTAAGTGATAAGTACTATGCTTTGTCAAAGCAGGATGGCGTGTTGGGCTATCAATGCCTTGGTGATTATTCGGGTGTGCTCGAGCACCTTACTAAAGTACCTCTGGCATTTGTTGAGACGGTGATAGATTGTTACACGTTACAAGATACCGTGTTGCCTCTTATTTACAAGCAAAACCATCATGGTGAGATACAGTTGTTCTATTATCTGGAAGGTGGCCAGGCATCAGTCTATGTGCTTGATGAATTCGGTGCATTATTCCATCAGCAGCTTGAACATTTAAATGGCCAATTTTTATTGACGCATTTTAATCACTTATTTGATTTAATTTATTTGCGTAGCCAGGCACAGCGAGAGGCATTACCAATAAGTTATTACGAAGTGATTGGTCACGGCGCAGAGTCTTGGCACCTTGTCCAGCGTAAGCTTGTACGGCAACCTGGCTTGTACAAGGCGCGAACCTCGTTACAAGTGATTGGTAGTTTTGCTGGCGAAGGTGAGCTGGAATTGACAGTATTTTGTGGCCAAAAAGAATTTAGTTCGCTGCGTTATGGTGAGGGAATTTTTCAACAAGTTGCTGAATACATTAGCAATATGCGTCAGTCCAATCAGTGTTACCCGATCTATGTGACGGACCTGGATATGCCAGCTTCGGTGCTATCCAAAGAGCAACGTAAATTGCCGACAACAGTGCACTATTTGGCCTATAAAAAACAGCTAGAGCAACGCTTCAATGATGCGCTGGTCTTTGCGCACACGCAGAGGCTGTCTTCTATCGCCTAGTACTCCAACAAGGTAGTATTGATGTGTTCAGAGCGAGTCGGCAAGGCGTCATCCACGGTGTTGCGTCTCTTGCAAAGGGGCTCGCCCTTCACGGCGAGACGCGCCTTGTGGCTAACGCCTTGCCGACTCGCCCGCAGGGAGCCTACCAAATGCGCCCATGCCGCGCTGCCATGCTTGATAATGGTTGTTCCATTGTCAAGCATGGCGCCTTTTTGCACCCCAAGGGCACTTCCTGCGGGGCGCCTGGACGCATTTGGCAGGCGCTGAACTCATCATACTACCTTGTTGGAGTACTAACAGGCCGTATTCTTTTAGGCATAGGCAGGTGCAAGTGTTTAACCTAAAATCCTCAGATGAATCGTAGCGAGAGCGGCTAAGGTGTGGAAGGTCAAGGGCTTTTCAGGTTATTTTGTACGAAGGCGTATTATCCATACGGCGAGTTCAAAATGTTCTGAAAAGTTCTTTAGATTCTGTGCATTAGATGTTCGCAGTAGATTCAACTGAGGATTTTAGGTTTATACTGATACCTCATTTTTTGGGTGCAGCTACCATGAAATCCCTGTTTATATTTATCTTGCTGGTGTTGTTATTGTTTGCTTGTGGCCAGAAGGGCGACTTAATTTTGCCCGATGAGGTGCCAGGTAGTGATGAAAGCGAGGTCAGATAGTGTGCCTCGTTACTCATTTCATAACTTATAATGGCCCCGTTTTTCACCCTGCGGCGTCGCCTAAAGCGCCTACTTTTGGTACTCAACGTCGCCATAGTCCCACTATGACTCCGTCTCGCGCCTTGCCGGGCAAAAAATGGGTCTCATTCTAATGTTACAAAATGAGTAACGAGGCACACTGATGAATTATTTTTCACGGCGCCAGCGACAGCTTTATTGTGAAGAACTTGCACTCGATGAGATTGCGACACGCTTTGGCACGCCGTGCTATGTCTATTCGCGGGCGACAATAGAACGGCATTGGCGCGCTTTTGACCAAGCTTTTGCCAGCATTGATCACCTTGTTTGTTATGCCGTTAAGGCCAATAGTAATCTTGCTGTGCTCAATATTCTGGCACGGTTAGGTTCGGGCTTTGATATTGTTTCTGCTGGCGAGCTGGAACGTGTTCTGGCTGCGGGTGGCAAGGCAAGCAAGATAGTTTTTTCTGGCGTTGGCAAGCGCCGTGACGAGATTGAATTTGCCTTGCAAAAAGGCGTGTATTGCCTCAACGTTGAGTCGCGCTCGGAGTTGGCGCGAATACAGCAGGTGGCGGTGACCATGGGTGTTATGGCGCCGGTTTCATTGCGTGTTAACCCTGATGTGGATGCCAGGACACATCCCTATATCTCGACAGGTTTGAAAGAAAATAAATTTGGTATCGATTTTTCTGATGCCTTAGATGCCTATCGCGATGCCTCAGCGATGGCCAATATTGATATCAAAGGCATTGATTTTCATATTGGTTCGCAGCTGACCGACACAGCACCGTTTGCTGACGCAACGCAACGCATTGTTGAATTGGTGCAAACGTTGTCGCGTGAAGATATTACTATCAGTCATATTGATATCGGCGGTGGTCTTGGCGTTAACTATCGTGACGAGGTGCCGCCCTTGCCTGATGATTACGCGAGCGCCGTGTTGGCTGTTTTACCCCCCGAGGATACGCTGCAAGCAATCTCAAATATTAAAGTATTGCTTGAGCCGGGCCGCGCCATTGTTGCCAATGCCGGTGTTCTCTTGACCTGTGTCGAATACCTCAAGCATAGCCCACACAAAAATTTTGCTATTGTCGATGCGGCAATGAATGATCTTATCCGTCCGGCATTGTACGAGGCATGGCAAGATATTGTGCCGGTGAATGCACAGAGCGATGCAGATGAAAAGAGTTATGATGTTGTTGGGCCGGTTTGTGAAACAGGAGATTTTCTTGGCAAAGACCGGTTGTTGGCGCTACGTGAGGGAGACTTGCTGGCCGTACGCTCTTCAGGCGCCTACGG
>CAYUKF010000016.1:0-19214 GCA_964445215.1 uncultured Thiotrichales bacterium | reverse complement strand
AGAGCCAGCCTTGTCGTGCTGCAATAAATGTCGTGTCACTCACCCAAACACGATCGCGCTTGCGTAACCGTGAACTCGCGATTGAGAAGGTTATCCGACATCGCTACACAATCGCGATCACCCATGAGCGCCAGGCTGATTTACTTAAGAGGGTCGCGCAATACCAGCAGCGGCAAGGCGATCAGTCGATGATACCGCACCATCGTACGTTTAAAAGCTACTATCGAGATTATAACGAACTGCGCGAAAAAGCAGGGCTGCTTGGCCATGAATATCGACATCAATGGGCACAAGACAGATTTAAAACCGTGAGCGCAGGCATCAAAGCACCGCATGTCGGTGGCAAGCCCTATCAGGACTTAACGCCGGAACAAAAACAACGCTGGGACACGACAGTTCAAGTCGCCAATCAAGAACTGGGACACGGCGAGAAAAGACCAGACATTACCGCTAATTATATCGGGGTGAAACAGTCGGGTTAGCTGCCAGGATGGAAAATAAATGTGTCGTGCAAAGGGCGCTAACTTGATTAATCCAGTGTCAAAAATAAACGTGAAGTGCCCTCACTATCAACTCATCGGAGACTAACGACTTATGAGCGACACCTTAACCCCCAAAGGGCATTACACCACTAGTTAGTAATTGACTGGTTCTATTGCTATTTTACCCTAATCTGGATCAAATTGAGCGGCGATATCCATTATTGCTATGGCTTCACTGGCGCTGCTGATACGTTGTAATGGCAGGGGATTTAGCAGTGCATCAAGTACGCCATGGTAGCGGAACGCTATGCCACTGTAATCCGGTTTTTGTGGTGAGGCGGCGAATACACGTTTTTCATTTGTGTCGATGCCCTGGTTGTATTTGCGCTGTGTTAGTAATTCATAAAAGAGCATTCCGATCTGGTATAGATCACTGCGCGTGTCCCAATGGTTGCCTTGCGCCTGCTCGGGCGACAGATAACTTGGTTTGCCAACCCAGCGACTATCGGGGATACGACCTTTACTGTTAAGCCATTGTGCGCTACCGAAATCGATAATAGTGGGTTCCTCGTCGCTTAGAATAATATTTTCCGGGCTTAAGTCGCCGTGGACGATAGCTGGTTTAGCTTGGTGCAATGCCTTGATATAGTCCAGTAACTGCCGTATCAGGTCAGCAGGATTAATTGGGTTTTTTTTAAAGTGTGATGGCTTGATATGAGTCAATAGGCTGTCTCCAGCGATATAATAGTAAGCATAATAGGGGCGTTGACAAATCCCTCCGGCCTTAATGAAACGCGGCATTCCGGGGTATTCAAGCGTGCGCACGAGTCGTTGTTCGTTCGTAAAACGGTTGTATATTCGCGATATCGAAAGATATGGGTGTTTAAGGATTTTAACCGTAATAGCTGGGGAGCCTGTTACATCTGGTAGACCCTTGTAAAGATATGCCGTTCCTCCTGCGCCCATTAACCTCAGAGTATATTTTATGCCTTTGATTGTTAAGGGAAGTGACTTGTTCATCTTGATGTTTATATTTTGTTATAAATAAAGTATAAAAATGAGAATATTACATTTCAATCGACAAAACTTAATTAAGCGCTTGATTTTATGACCTTAAAGTAAAAGTCGTGACATAAGTGTCGAGAATCTTTACATAAAAAACTATTGACGGATGCATGGCAACTTGCTTAGATAATAGAGGCACAGATAATGTGTAGGAATATTCTATATTAATCACAAGTAAGCACAAGATTCAGGGAGAAATAAGTATGGCTCGTTCAAACTTTTCATTTCGTTCTTTTTCATCTCGTACCAGGCAACTTGGGCAGGGCATGTCTGAGTACCTTATCATCGTTGCAATGATTGCCATTGCGGCAATTGGTGTTGTTAGTGCCTTCGGTGAAACTGTGCAAGGGCACGTTTCCACAATGACACAAGAATTGGCCGGTAATGATGTCACCTCTGCGTTTATTGCCTCTGGTGCAGCGCGAGCCGTTACTAGTGAAAGTTCTAAGACGCTGGCTGATTACGCTAGCACTAACTAACGACGGTGCCAACTGAACAGTAGCCAATCTGTCGGTAACCCACCTTACCCGTATGTTTTCAGCTCGGGTAAGGTGAGGTTTGAATTAGTTTATGAGACCTACAAAAGGCGTCAATAATGAGAGTCTTTGCGCGTAAACAGCGTGGCCAGGCGATTGTTGCTGCGTTAATCATCATGCTGCTGTCTGTGGCCGGGCTGGTGTTAATGTACAATACCGGTCAGGCAACGTCAGAGAAGCTGCGCGTGGTCAACGCCGCCGATGCGGCCGCTTATAGTGGTGGAGTATGGGTGGCGCGTCAGCTCAACTTCATGGCCTATACCAACCGCGCCATGATTGCCAACCATATATCCGTGGGGCATTTTGTTAGTTCTGTTTCTTGGCTCAGAAATACGGAAGACAACCTGGAGGATTTAGAGGTTGTTTTTACTATTCTCTGTAACATCGGGATAACTTCTGCGTTCGCCTGCCCTCTGGAGCAAGTTATAGCAGAGGCGGAAGGTATCGTCGAGACCATTAACGAGGATGTAGTAGACGAGTTCCTTGGGCCGGCGGTTGTTTCTGGCATTGACCTGTTCAATCAGGGGCTTTATTTAAGCCAGGTTGCCGCCCGCTTTAACCTCAATCAGCTTACTGTCAACGGCGTTATGGAAAGCACCGCTCGTGACTACGGTGACGTCAATTTACAAGTTAGCAATTTACAAGTTAATAATGATGACGATCTGGATGGGCTGGACGCATCATCACAACAGGGCGCGCAAGCTGCTCAGCAAGTGCGGGGTCAATTTATCCCCATCCTGTCTTTTGTTGAGAATTATGAGGCGACAGGCGACGAGGGTCGCGCTGCGGGTCTGGTCGATGACAGCCTCCTGCTGGATCGTTCAAAACACTGGATACGCGGTAATCGAGGGTGGAGCGTTCCTTTCATCAGGAAGAGCGGTTCCACAATGCATGCCGTTGACGGGGGTAATAGTGGGCAGACAAATAGAAATGAGTGTTCCGGCAGTAATAGAGATGCTGGTGATGGCTTAAACTGGTATGCGAAAGACGAGTTTCGAATACGTGTTCGGCCTTGGAGAGTGACCTTATTTAGTTATGGTACTTGCGGTGACGCAAACGCCACCGAATTCGACAGCAGCTACAAAGGCATAGATAACTACTACGCCCTCAGAAATCAAGACAGCGATCATCATACGCTGAGCATTTATGCCTATGCAACTTTAGACACCAATGCTACGGCCGTCCCGGTTTATAATACTTTTCGTGGTGACAGTCCTCCTGCTGATCCGTACTATGAGGTAAGGCGGCGAGACGAAAAGGCGCTTACCGCCAATAAAACCACTGCGCTGGTCGAAGCGCAGGTCTTTCATGGCAGTGAAGAGGAGTATCTGTTCTCAACCGAGGAGGGAGAATATTCCAATTTGTTTAACCCTTATTGGCACACGCGTTCCTGTTTTGGTGCTTATGACAAAATCACTACGGTCATTACAGGTATCCATGACAGTAATAGTAATATCCAGCTCCGATGCCCCGCAGGGTAATTAGCGCAGTCATGAAGGATACGGATTTAATTGATTTGATAAGTGATGCCGCGAAGAAGTCTGATGCGCGTTATGTTGGCAAAAAAGTGATCGCGGGCAAAGAGTGTCAACTTGTCACGGCAAGTGTTCCCTTTAAGGTGGAGCTGTGTTATTTCCGCTACGGTATTCATTCTGTTGCTTTGCAGAAGAAACGGATGGTTTTGGCTGACAATGCCCATACAGAACAAGTCACCAAACTGGATTTGGACAGTTGTGTTTCACCACGGCCGTTTTCCGCGCCCGATGTACAGCTTGAGAGTCGGGGAGGCTAAAGGTTTTGCCGCAGCGTTTTCAATCTCAAGCAAAAATCAGGTTCATGGCCGGTGGTGCCATGGCCGAAACGCTGATCTCCATGGTGGTGTTTATTCCTCTGTTTCTCTCCATTCCGGTGTTGGGTAAGTATATGGATATCAAGCAAAAAGCCCTGGAGGCCACCCGTTATGCCGCGTGGGAGAGAACAATATGGGCGGGCGATAATGGTATCGGCTGGGGTGATGGGCAGGTAAACATCAAATCAATGCAAGAGGTAATCACAGAGATTGACAGGCGTTTTTATGGTCACCCCTTGCAAGGTCTGGATGATTCGCGGCAAACGGAAAACCCGCTGTGGGGAACAAGGCAAGGCGGTGAGGACATTCGTTTTCTCGGTCGCCGGGCGTCTGATGCGCAAGACACGGATAACGTCACCGCGTTGCGGGCTGAGTTGCCACGCTATGAAAGTCGCCCCCCTGGTTATGACGCAGGCATAGTTGATGCCGTCGCCAATGGTGGTGATTTCGGGGGAGGGGCTCTTGACGGTATATCCACCAACGGTATACCCGGCATCGGTAGTGACTGTGAAGTACCCGGTGTTGACTTTGACACCGGGTTATTTCTTGGGCGCAGTAATCGGGTAAATCTGATGCTGGAGACACCCATCAATAACGTATTGGGCCAGCCAGATTTAGTGATCAGCACCAGAGCAGGCATTCTCTCCAATGCCTGGGTGGTGCCGAGAGACTCAGAGGACTTCTATAAAACCCGTGTTGGCCGCATAACGGCGTCTGAACCACTCAGCTGCTTTGTGGCAATAATCGGGGAGTTATCACCAGGCGTTGATGAGCCATTGTTTGGTGAAGCGAGGAGAGCGACCCCTTCCGATACCTTGGCCCCGGCCGCATTGCCGCAAGAAAGAAGAATAAATAATAATGAGAGGAATTGAATCAGTGAAATTGCTGGTCGCAATGCTTGCGCTATTACTGGCAGGAGCTGGTAATACGCTGGCGGATCCGTTTGATCACGCCTTGCCGCAAATAAAAGGCCTGCCAGGCATGCAACTGCAATGGATTGGTAAGCAAATGGCCATCAATGGCTTGCCCATGAGTATGCGCGCGTTCAATTCGTCATCCTCCGCCGATCAGATATTAGACGCCTATCAAGGTCGTTGGAAAACGCGTGGTTCAGCGCAAACAGCCCGCAGTGAATTTGATGGTGCCCGCTCGGTGGGTATGGAATACCGTGGCCATTATTACAGTGTTCAGGCCGCCGATGCGTCGGGTGGTTCGCAAGGGGTGTTAACGGTCAGTCTTACGCCCGCTGAGGCCAGCGCTGATTTTTCCACGCGTTTTCCACTACCGCTGGGCAGTAATGTCGAGCAAAAAATTGAAGCCATAGACAATGGCCGACGTATGGAGACATTGATGGTGACCAGCCAGCAAAGCGTCGGCTCGCTTACGGCTTATGTTAACGCCAGTATGCGTCGGCAAGGCTGGGTCGAGCAAAATTTTGGCAATACCCAGCTTGGTCATAGGGAGCGTGTATTGAATTTTCAAAGAGGCGCGGAGTTAAGCCAGATAGTAGTTATTGACAATCCCCCTGCCTATCCAGGTAAAACATTGATGACCGTACATTGGGTAAAAAATTAATGAGAAGAATTAAATCGAATTTTAAAAATAAATCCCTGGGCATGGTAACGACCGAGTACCTGGTGGTAGCGCTGGCCTTGCTGGCGACCTGGGGAATTATGGAATTTGTTATGGATCGGATGGCGGAACATCAATTCGAATATACACAATCGATTGCACAGCCCTTTTAGGGGTAGGGGATTCAAATGGCGGCAAACAAGGCAACAATATTTTTAGTCATCGGCGCGCTTTCCAGCGGTGGCGCCGCAGCGTATTTTGCTGACACACATATTTCCAGCGAGATCAGAGCCAAGAAAGCATCACTAGATGAATTGTATAAGCCGGTACAAATTATTGTACCGACACAAAATTTGCGCCCTGGCGATATGCTGCACGGTAATAATCTGGCGGTACGCGAAGTGCCTGGCGCCTTTGTTCATGCCGAAACAGTCACCCCAGCCAATGTTGACTTGGCGCTGAACCATAGAATCGTGCACCCGCTCAACGATGGTGAGCCGCTGTTATTGTTCCACGTGTCAGAATCAACAGGCAGTGGTTTTTCTACCATGATAGAAGAAGGCAAGCGTGCCTTGACCTTTCCGGTTGATATTGTCTCGTCGGTATCCGGCTTGCTGCGCCCGGGAGATCGTATCGACCTGTTGGTCACCTTACGCGACGGTAAGCAACAGATAACCAAACCGTTGCTGCGAAACGTGCAAATATTGGCTGCTGGTAATGTCATTGATCATCTGGATAATTTGCAGGGTTCAAGCTTTCAGACTATTACGCTTTCAGTATCACCTTTGGATGCGGCCAAAATAACGCATGCACGCAATATCGCCAAGTTAACCGTTGTGCTTCGCACTGGCAAAGGAGAAGAAAAAATAGAAGACGGCTATGGCAAGGCAATCACCCTTAATACCTTGCTAGGCAGGCCTGAATCAGCCCCGAAAAAGGCGGCTAAAAAGGCTAGGACAGCCGAGATTATTCGTGGTGGTGCAGGCTAATGGGACACCCGGGTAAATTATATTTGGCTATTTATAGGCAATGCATGCTAATAACACTTTCGCTGTTATTGTGCAGTGCGGTATCAGCGCAGCCCTATGACGACACCATCGAGTTGGTTGCGGGTCAGACGGATATTCTGTCGTATCGCGGCGTGACCCGGGTTTCTATCGGTAATGGGGCATTGGTTGATGTCAATGTGCTCGACGATGCCGGGCAGATACTCATTATTGCAAAATCATCTGGTATCACCGACTTGAGAATCTGGACTGACAGCGGCGATCAGTTTGACTATCTATTGCGTATTGTTGATTTGCCTTCTGAAGAAGTATTAAACCAGGTGCGGGGACACCTTGCCGATGTCGAAGGCGTGCAGGCCAGGCTGGTTGGTGATCGCGTTATTATTGAAGGTCAAAGCTTGCGCGAAAGCGACCTTGCGAAAATCAATCAAGTGGCGCAGTTATTACCCAACGTCACAAGCTATGTGACAGCGGGCGGTATTACCGTTCGCAGCATGATCATGATGGATGTCAAAGTATTGGAGATCAGCAAAAATGAACTTAAAAATATCGGGATCGATTATGCCGATATTATTGAGGGGCCGACGTTTGGCTTGCTGAGTGATGTTGTCACCAACGATGTGTTTCGTGGCACTTTGGCTCCTATTCCTGATGAATTGGGTTTCTTTTCGCCGCCGCTTAATGTGGGTAGCAGAAATGGTTTTTTTGGTATTTCTACCCGCCTCACCTCATTTATTAATTTGCTCGAAGAAAAGGGTGTAGCAAAGTTATTGGCTGAACCCAAGTTGGTCAGTCGCAGTGGCGGTCAGGCCGAGTTTCTCGCCGGTGGCGAAGTGCCCATACCCATCAGTAATGCACTGGGCGCCCTCAATGTCACCTTTAGGCAGTTCGGCATTATCTTGAAGATAGCGCCTATTGCCGATGCCGAAGGCTTTATTTCGACAACCATCGAAGTCGAGGTGAGCACGATAGATCCGGCCATAGCGGTTAATGGAATCCCCGGCTTTGCCACGCGCAGAACCCGTACCGAAATGAATGTGCGTCAAGGTCAGACCATGGTGCTTTCCGGCCTGTTTAGTAGCGAAGAAAGCAAGACGGTAGCCAAGCTGCCCGGTCTTGGCAGCATTCCCATTCTTGGAGAGTTGTTTAAGTCGCGAGACTTTCGTAACAATAGAACCGACCTGGTGATTTTTGTCACGCCCTATATCATTGATCCCGATCATGAACGTAATCAAGAGATGTTACGTTTTGCAAAAAAAATAGAAAGCGAGGTAGATGAAGAGCTGAAATTTCATCTCTTGGACTAGGCCTTGTATTATGCTTGAATTAGAAATTATTGATGCGGCGGGTAATCGCAGCCAGCATTGTCTTACCGCAGGCACTTACCGGCTGGGCAAGGCGCAAGAGTGTGAAATTCCTTTATTGGACGACTATGCGTCACGTTATCACGCTGAGCTTGTTGTCGGTGAGGGCGTAAGCAAGCTGGTTGATACCGGCAGCACCAACGGTCTGTGGCGTGGTTCAGAGCGCATTGACGCTATTGATAGTCTCGTCGCAGGTGACAGTATCCGCCTGGGCAAGTCAACCATCAGCATACTGGCACAAGGAGTGGCAGGGGAAAACCAGACAAGCGTAGCGCCTACAGTACTGCCACCCAAAAAACCAAGGGCTGCAAACATGTCAGATGCCGATGAGCCCGCAGAAATCTCGGAATTTAAACGTGACGTGCATGAGAAAGTGCTGGAATCGCTTGACCTGCACAAGCGCTCATTGATTCACACCTATTCTCCGGAAGAATTACGTATCGAGGCGACCAATACCTGCAAGCAAGTGATACGCGATAACAAACTCGTCATTCCGCGCGGTTATGAGCAAGAGCAACTGATAGAAGAGATTGTTGCCGAGGCCATCGGCCTGGGACCTATCGAGCCGTTATTGGATGATGAGAGCATCACCGAAGTCATGGTTAATGGCCCTGATCAGATTTATATAGAGCGTGCCGGCAAGCTTGAGCTCTCGTCGAAACGATTTAATAGCGAGGCATCGCTGTTAAGTATTATTGAGCGTATTGTCACCCCGTTAGGGCGGCGTATTGATGAAAGCTCGCCTATGGTCGATGCACGACTGCGTGATGGCTCTCGTGTCAACGCGATTATTCCCCCGCTATCACTGATTGGCCCAGTGCTGACGATTCGGAAATTTTCCAAACGAAAGTTATCGATCGAAGATCTGATTGAAAAAGGCACATTAAGCCCACAAATGGGCGAATTTCTTAAAATTGCTGTGGAGAATCATCGCAATATTATCGTTTCAGGTGGCACTGGCTCGGGTAAAACAACGACGCTTAATGTGCTGTCAAATTTCATCCCCCAACACGAACGAATCCTGACCATAGAAGATGCCGCGGAATTGCAGTTAAACCAGGATCATCTGATCTCGCTGGAAAGCAGGCCATCCAATGTCGAAGGCAAAGGTCAGGTGGCGATTCGTGATTTGGTCAAGAACGCGCTGCGCATGCGCCCCGATCGTATCGTTGTCGGCGAGTGTCGTGGTGGTGAAGCGCTGGATATGTTACAGGCCATGAATACCGGCCATGATGGGTCAATGACCACCGGACATGCCAATACGCCGCGTGATTTGCTGTCACGTCTGGAAGTTATGGTGTTAATGTCAGGCATGGACTTACCGGTACGGGCGATCCGCGAGCAAATCTCCTCTGCGGTGGATATTATTTTACAGCAAACCCGTTTTAGCGATGGTCGGCGCCGCATCACCAGTATTGTTGAAATTGATGGCATGGAAGGCGACACCATACTCATGCAGCAGATATTCAAATTTGTCCAGACTGGCCGTGATGCCGACGGCATGATAGAGGGAGAATTTAGCGGACTGGGTTATGCGCCAGGTTTCTATACCGAGCTTGAAGCCTCTGGTGTGCAGCTAAAACGCGATATTTTTGGCACTCCCGAGGGTATGAATAGTGATACCGGCGAATGGGCGCAGACCAATGGCTGATTACATTCCACTATTAACGGTTGCGTTGGCGCTGTTAACAGGCGTTGCCGCCTTTTTTGTGTCTTATTATTTCATCGTGCAAGGCATGGCTTTATACCGTGAACAATTCCTCAGTCGCGTCGGGGTGGGCCTCAAAGAATCGTTTTTATTTGTCGATGCGAAAACAGTCTTCGCCGTTAATATTGTCGTCATTATAGTGGCAGGGTTGTTGGGTTATGCCTTGGCCGGGTTTATCGGGCTTGTTATCGCAGTTATTGTCATTGCCGCCATACCCAATATTGTCCTTCGGCTCATGCGCAAGATCAGATCGAATAAATTCGTTTATCAACTGCCGGATGTGCTGGGTTCCATGGCATCATCGCTGCGTGCAGGCACCAGCTTGCCTCACGCGATGGAACAAATTGCCACGCAATACCCACCGCCGGCATCGCAAGAATTCGCCATAGTACTGTCCGAATCACGCATGGGCCGTAACCTAGACGACTCGATAGCAGGGGTTTATCGCCGCGTACCGAAAGCCGAGGTTGAATTGTTTAATTCCGCAGTCTCCATCTCGCGCCTGGTCGGCGGCAACCTGGCGGACACCTTTGACACGTTGTCTGAAACAGTCAGAGAAAAGTTACGAGTGGAAGGCAAAATCGAGTCATTGACCGCGATGGCGCGTATGCAGGGCTGGGTCATCGGCATTATGCCGATCTTGGTCGGTTATGCAATATACAAGCAAGAGCCTGAGGCCATGTCATCAATGTTTACCGAGCTGGTCGGCTGGATAACCATGGGCGTGCTCGGCCTGATGGCGATTGCGGCAGTCTTTATGATACGACGCATCATCAATATACAGGTATAGGACGGGCTATGGCACTGATTGCATCACTGTTTGCAGGTATCACCATTGCGTTGTTAGTGTCGGTTGTGGTGGTATTGAAACTACAGGCGCCGGCCGAAGGTGACGAGTCCTGGCGCGACAAAGCGCCATTAATGTTTCGCTTGATGCGGCCATTTGTCAATCTATTCGCCTATAGAATCGCCAGTTCGGTTTCGCCACAGAAATTGCAGATGATCAAAGAAAAATTATTCAAGGCGGGCTTAAGTTACGTGCTGCGTCCGGAAGAGTTTATCGCCAGTCGCCGTGTCTGCGCCGGGGTAGCCCTGCTCCTGGTCGCCTATTTTTATTTTCTGCTTGATCTGAGCTGGAATAATACGCTGCTCGCCGCGTTACTGATGGGCGTGCTGGGTTACAGTTATCCTGATATTTGGTTGCGCGATGTGATCAAGCGGCGCGAGCTGCAGACATCGACGCAGTTTCCGTTTTTTCTCGATGTGCTGGTGCTGGCCATTCGCGCCGGGCTGAATTTCGCCAGTGCAGTGGCGCATGCCGTTGAGCGCATACCGGAAAGCCCGGTACGCACCGAGTTTTCACGTTACCTGCGCGAAACACGTACCGGTCTTGCCAGACGCGAAGCACTGCGCAATTTATCCGAGCGTATCGCCATTCCAGCGGTGGCCAACTTTGTTGCGGTCATCAATCAGTGCGACCAAACCGGTGGTGAGCTGGGTGATTTACTGAGCAAGCAAGCCGCACAGCGGCGTATCGAACGCTTTCAGCTGGCCGAAAAGTTGGCCAACCAGGCGCCGGTAAAAATGCTGCTGCCTTTGGTTGGGCTGCTGTTTCCGATCACGATGATTATTATTATGTTTCCCTTGTTTATCAAGGCTCGCGACTCGGGCGCCTTTGGTGCGTTGTTCTAGGTTTGCTGATGCGGCTGAAACACAAGGCAAAGCGAGTTTTCACCCAAAGCGGAGGCACGTTATTGGCACAGCATGTCAGGCATGCGGCCAATGCTTTTTCACGTTTGCGTGGTTTGCTTGGCACCCGCTCGTTGGCGCCGGGTCATGCGCTGTGGCTAAGGCCGTGCAGCAGTATTCACACAATTGGTATGCGCTACGCCATCGACGCATTGTTTTTGGATAAACACAGCAAAGTGGTCAAAGCCGCGCAAGGTATTCGGCCGCAGCGACTGTGCTGGGCGCCGTTGAGCACCCGCTCCGTGCTGGAGTTACCGGCTGGCGTGATCGCGCAAACCGGCGTTGCTGTCGGCGACGTATTGGAGTTTTCGCAATAGTGAGCAATGTGATGCAAATAACAATTAAAAATACTGCCAACATCGATTTGAGCCAGAGCAGACAAGGCAAAAACAAGGCAAAAGTATGAGCAGTTGCAAGCAAGAGCCTCAAGCTGAAGCCACCCCCGCCCACGGCGTGGAGCAGCTAGTTACAGTCTCCAGTGACCCGGTAGAGGTGCCGGACTGGCAGGATGAAAAAACCGTATTATTGCCAGCCACATCAGGTGGCCGCAGCACGGTATGGCTTGAGATGGCGGGGAGTGATCAGCGTTTTGAACTCTCGCATTTTCCCGTTACCCTAGGCCGTCATCCCGATTGCGACATAGTCTTGACAGAAGACGGCGTCTCACGGCGCCACGCCAGCATACTCAAAGTCGATGGTGGTTATGCGGTGGAAGACAACGGCAGCTTGAACGGCATTCGCATCAACGACTACAGCGTTGACAGAGTATTACTGGCGGCGGGTGACCGAATTGGTCTTGGCTCGGCCGAACTGGTTTTTCATTGTCAAATTGCTGTAAAAAAAGGCAGTCAACAACGCAAGAAAATCATTCGTTTTGTCACCGTCGCCGTTGCCGTTGCGGTGATCGCTATCTATGCCTATCTATGGACAAACAACAGACCATTGACGACGGAGTTGGCGCTGTCAGATCAACCCACGGTGGCCAGGCCAGCAAGCGCAGAGCCAAAGACCGCCAACAGCAATACTGCGCCTCAAGTAGAGTCAGCCCCAGTGCTCCAGGATGCCCCGGTCAATGTTGCCATTGCCACACTTGGCAATAGCAACATCATCGACCCGACATCAGCGCAAATTACAACGGCTAGCGCCGATGGTGATACCCTGGCGCCCGTAAAAGAGAAGCCAGCAACAGCGCATTCAAGCGAAAAGGATCTCAAGGCAATAGCCAGCCAGGATGACAGCGTGCCAGCGCAAACAGGCAATACCCTGTCGGGCGCCCCCCTGGATCAAGCGCCGAATCAAACCGCACTGGCAACAAGGCAACCAGCAAAACCTGCTCGTACTCAAACGCTCAGCACCCCTTCCCCCTTGATTCTGCCGGGCGCGCTTGACGTGAAACCGGCCAGGACAAAAACGCCACCTGCCTTGTTTGGCATCGCCAGAAGCCAAGCATTGATCGAGCAAGCGCAGCAAGATTACCTGGCAGGCGAGGCCGAAGATGCCTTCGCTGATCTGCAAAAAATGGCCGGCTCCAATCGCCACCGCGCCGCCCAACGTGATGCCGCCGCGCAACTCAAACGCCAGCTTAGCGACAGCTACGACTTTTATTTGGCCGGGCAGAGCGCCTTTGCCAACAACAAAGACCAGGCGTTCAAGGCATGGCAAGACTTTCTTGAAAGTGAGCAAGCCCTGTTATTACCGCGTCGCAGCGTCTACGCCGAGCGCGTCAGCGAGAGCGTGTTTAGCGAATACCGTGCCCGTGCCGAAGCGGCTACTGCCAAGAGCCAGCATCATGAGGCCTATCGCTATTGGCAACGAGCCGCAGCGATTCGCCCCGACAGCGACGCCGACATTGCCTTGATTCGCCTCGATCAGCAAGCACAAGCACTCTATCGCGATGGTTATCGCAAAGAGACCGTCAACCTGGTGCAAGCCCGCACGCACTGGCAGGCTGTCATAGACCTGGTGCCACCCGGCACCGAATACCACACCAAGGCACGCGCCAAGCTGCGTTGGTATGCGTATCTGGCGCAGTGAGCAGGTTGAGGCGAATGAAAGCAACCCTGATCGTATTCGTCATAGCGTGTTGGCTGAGCGCCTGCGCGACGCCGTCCAACACGACACTGTTGAAGCCTGACGCGCAACAACTGGCCGCAGCCGAGCAGGCCTATCAAGCGGCTGATTACGCCAGCGCGCAGGAACAATTCGAAGCCGTATTAAAGCAATCGCCACAGAGCGTCAAGGCACTGTTCCGCTTAGGCAATATTGCCTTGCGCCAAACGCGTTTAGCTGATGCACGCGACTATTACCGTCGCACATTGGCGCGCCAGCCGGATGCCAGCAAAGCCCACTACAACCTGGCGTTAGTCAACCTGCTTGCAGCCGAGCAGCACTTTCATTTTCATACCGCCACAGCACAAGACAATGCCGAGCAACAGGCGCGGCTGTTTAGCCTGATCAGCGCGATACGCCAATTTCTTGATAACGATGATCAAGGCAAAGCGCCCAAGAGCGCGCTGGATAACCTGGCCGATACATTGGGGCAAAAACAGCCGTGAAACGCCAAACCATGATACTGACAAACCAGCGCCCCTCTGTGATGGATATTGCCTGCAGATGGTTCGGCCTGGGTCAACAGACGCCAAAGGCCACCGCCATGTCCTCGCTGCCGTCACAGTTGGTGGTGGACAGCCAGAGCGCCCAAGGTCAGCGCAGCGACGATAACCAAGACGCCTACCTGGCCTTAAGTCGGCAGCGCTTGTTCGCAGTGGCCGATGGCATGGGCGGCCACGCCGGAGGCCGTATTGCCAGCCGCCTGGCGCTGGACACGCTTTATCAGCGTATCACCGAAGTCAAACAGGCACTTGACAGTGACGTGATCAGCGACGCCATTCGCCATGGCCACCAGCGTATTGGCCATCACGCCGTCAGCCATCCGGCACTGCGCGGCATGGGCACCACCCTGGTGCTGGTCTGGCTGCAAGCGAGAAGCTTGCATTGTTTTCATGTTGGCGACAGCCGCGTCTATCGTTGGCGCGATTATCGCCTGTCGCAGCTCACCGCAGATCATGTCAGCACACGCCCTGGTAAAGGTAGCAAGCCCGCTTTAGTGCGCGCCTTAGGCGGGCCAGGCGAGATCAAAATAGATTACCAAGTGCATGATTGGCACAGTGGCGACAGTATTTTATTGTGTAGTGACGGTATCAGCGACGCCTTGGCTAATTACCGTATCAGCAACATTCTGGCGGCGGGTACCGGCGCCAATGAGCGTATTGCCCGTCAGGGTAAGACGGGCGCCGCCCGCCAGAGCATGGCTCGTCAACTGATTGAGCAGGCTACGCTGGCCGGCGGCACAGACGACAAGAGCGTAGTGTGGATAGAAGCGTGCGCCGCCGGAGGGCAAGGGTTTAATGGTATTGCGCGAGAGCAAGCCATCGTTTTTTAGTTAGGCAAGATAAGTTAGGAGTAGACAAGATGCACAAGCAAGAGGGAAGACAAGGCAAGCAAGGCTTGATGGCGGGTGTGCTGGCAACCTGCATGGCGTTAACCGCCTGTGGTGGCGGAGGTGGGGGTGGTTCTGCAACGAGTACAGCACTGACCGATCCGGGGGGCAATCCAGCTTCTCCGCCCTTGGTGACGCCGCCGGTGACCCAGGGTCTGACCGAGGAAAATTATATCCAAGTGGCGGCGGTTTCGTTGTCAAATGTCTTCTTCTCGTTTGGCGGCGTCTCGTTTGAGGGCGACACGCGGTTTGTTGATTCAACAGGGCCAGGAGGGTTCTTCTTGCTAGCGCTGCTGATGTGTGAATCGGGCGACGTGGCCATCGACATCAATGCGCCTGGTGGATTTACAGCAATGGTGGGTGACAGCACAGCGCTGGATTTCGACGATTGCGTCAGCGTTGACGATGGCCAACTCATGGTGAGGCAGAATGGTCGTTTTGGTCTTGAGCTAACCAGTCTCTCAGGCAGTGGTTTTGGCAATCCTTTCACTGCCACTACACTGTACAATTTCAGTAATAATTATACAATAGCAAGCCTCAATGGTGCGTTCGCAGGTGATGTTTTCATGGCTGAGGGGCAGTTTCAGGTTGAAACTGACAATAACACTGTAATGGAAACCAATATTGTTACCGCCGAATCGAGCTTGGTACTGACGTTTACCACTGCCCAGGGCCAGCGAATAATATATCAAGACCTGGTTGCAGCGCGCGAAACGCTGGATGCGTCCAATAGCACGTTTGACACAGAGGCTGATTATACGCTGGGATTATTGACCTCGATCACCAATGGCACCTTTGCTATTGACACCACCACCCCGTTTTTTGGGATAGGCAACATGTTTGTCTTAGATGGTAACGATAATGAGGATGCGATTTTCCGGCCCATGAGTGGTGTATTAACCATCACCGACAGTAATGG
This sequence comes from uncultured Thiotrichales bacterium, assembly GCA_964445215.1. Taxonomy (GTDB): domain Bacteria; phylum Pseudomonadota; class Gammaproteobacteria. Next base: position 3,464 of record CAYUKF010000016.1, on the reverse strand, counting down.
TGCGGTGGCCACGCTGACGGCTATGTCAGATGGCGTTAGCGCAGAGATCTCACTGGATCTGGATGGAGATACGGTGGCGGACGTTTCACAAATAGTTACCTACCAAGCCCTGGACGATATAGTTGATACGTTATAGATCAGGCAATGAGGCAAGGGAGATTGATTTCTGGCTCCCACGCTCCCCGTGTCAAGCACGGGGCAGGCTCTGCGTGGGAGCCCATACCTTGCTTTATGCTGACTACTGTACGCATTGCCCGCAGGAGCGTGGGAGCGCCCCTAAGAGAGCTAATTCCATGGCTGAGTTAGCCATGGAAAAGAAAGAGAAAGTGATCACCTATATAACTAGAGAGTGGCGTGTGATATTAAGGGAACGGAAAAAAGTGATAAGAGCAGAATCGAAAGTAAAGCGCCAACGCGGCGTTTCCCTGATTGAGACGGTGATCATGCTGCCGATTCTGATGTTGGTTGGATTAGGTGCCTTGCAGACCGCGTTGATTTACGAAGCGAAGAGCAGCTTGAATTACGCGACTTTTTTAGCGGCCAGAGCGGGGGCGCTGGATCACGCCAATGCCCAAGCGTTAAGGACAGGATTTGCCAAAGGCCTAGCGCCGTTATATTCGCCGGCGCCAGGGGCGCAAGGCCTGTTAGCGGCACAAAGAGAGGTTGGAGAAGACTTTCAAAACAACCTCGTGCACCTAGGGATTTTAAACCCGACGACGGACGCCTTCACCGATTTTGGTCGAGATCTGGATGATGACGGTCAAGAGGACGATCTACCGAGCCTGGATTTACAACACGCGAGCGCCGAGGTAAAAAGCCAAAGCGGCGTCAACATCCAGGACGCCAACCTATTAAAAGTGCACGCGACCTACGGCGCCAAGCTATTAGTACCGTTTGTCGGGCCATTATTTGCCCGTTTTGCCGAGGCCACCACCAACGACCCCATCCGCCTAGCGATGCTACGCCAGGGACGCCTGCCGATCATCGCCACAGCCACCGTACGCATGCAAAACCACGCCACCCGCAATGACCTGATGCTCAGTCGCGAGGAAGTGGAGTCAGCGCTGCAAACTGCCTTAACGCCACGGCCTGACCCTGGCGCCGGAGCCGGGGGCGAGGGTGAGAGCGGCGAAGGTGGCGATGCACTCAGTCCGATTGGTGACAGCCCGGGTGATGATGGGCCGGGCGATGAAGGCGACTGCAATGAAGCCACGAGCGAAGGCTGTCCCAGCCCGGTCACCCCGCTCCCGTGTGATCCCAACAGCCAGCCGTGTAGTGAAGATGGCTCACCCATCGGCGACATGGTATGCACGGCCGGTAGCAGCGTCTCCAACCCCATCCACGTTGTCACGGGCAACAAATACCAGGTTGAGACCGACTTAGCACCGTTACCGGGCACACTGGGCATTCGTTTTCAGCGCTATTACAACAGCCAAGATAGCGCCAGCAGCGCTGTTGGCCATGGCTGGCGCCATAGTTACAGCGCCCGCCTAAGCTTGCTTAAAGACCAGGTTCTGCGTATTACCCGCGACGACGGCCGCGCGATTTATTTCGAGCCAGACGCGCCCGCCCCGGCGTCTGAAGACGGACTGATCCGCGCCAGCACCCGCACAGCCAGCCACTGGCGCGCCCGCACGCGCGCCGATGGACGCATAGACTACGATGCCGCCAGCCAGCGTTATCATTGGCGCCAACACAGCGGCCACAGCACAAGCTTTGATCAGGCCGGCCGCCTGATCGGCTTACGCGCGCCCAGCGGCGCCACCGTCAACCTGTATTACAGCCGCCGCGGCCAACTGCAACAAGTGGTTGATCCACAGCAACGCAAACTCAGTTTCAATTATTATCCCAATGGAAGATTAAAGACCCTGACCGACCCGGCCGGGCAGCGCACCCGCTACAGCTATGACAGCCAAGGCAACCTCGACTACGCCGTCAGCCTGGGCGATCACGCCAGCCCCTTGCTTAACGGGCAAAGACAACAGCGCCAATACCACTACGAAGACCCGCATGATAGTCATAACCTGACTGGCATCACCAACGCCCGCGGCGTGCGCTATGTCAGCTGGGCTTACGACGATCAAGATCGCGCCATTAGCGGCACACACGCCGCAGGCGCTGATCAGGTCAGTTTAGATTTTAGCACCCCCGGCCAGACTCTGGTCACCAACAGCATCGGCGAGCAAAGCGTTTATCACACCACGACCATCCAAGGCGTACCGCTGGTCAGCGCCATCGATGGCCCTGGTTGCTCCACCTGCGGCGCCGCCGACAGTCAATATGTCTATGATGACAACGCCCAACTGATCCGCAGCCAGACCGAAAAGGGCTTAACCAGTCATTATCACTACGATGTCCAAGGCCGATTAATCAGCAGCTATATTGAAGACAGCACCGGCGCCGCGCATTCACAGCGCACACTAAGCTACCAAAGCGACAGCCTCAAACCCAGCCAGACCCGCCAGGCCAGCGTCAATTCCGCAGGCCAGCATCAAACGCAGCTCAGCTACAACAGCGCCGAGCAACTGATCCAGATAGAAGAGACCGGCTATAGTCCGACACCCGCTGGCGGTTTCACGCCCATCACACGCCGCACCCGATTACGCTACGACGGCCCCGACCTCATCGCCATTGACGGCCCAAGAGACGACGTTGAGGACATACTTAAACTCAGTTATGACAGCAAGCACCGCTTAAAGACCCTAACCCGTCCCGATGGCCGAGAGTTAAGCATCAGCGCCTACGATGCCTATGGCCGCCCGACCCAAATCCAGACCGGCGAGCAAAGCCCACTGCACCTGCGCTACAACGCCAAAGGCCAGCCGACCCAAGTCAGCCAAGGGCCCAACACCCTAAGCTACGAATACAGTGCCAGTGGCCAGCTCATTGCCTTAACCGGCCCCGATGGCGAGCGCGTCGACATACGCTATGACAAAGCCGATCGCGCGAGCAGCATCATCCAGGCCAACGGCCCCCAGCTCAGCCTAGCGTATGACACCGAGAGCCGGCTAACGAATCAACGTTTAAGCAATGCCAATGGTGACATTTTAAGCACTGTCAGCCTGCTTTACGATGCCCAAGGGCGGCTCAGACAAAAGCGCACCAATCAAAACAATAACGAGACCTTAAGAGACTACCAATACGACGCCAATGATCGATTAAGCACCCTCAGCAACGGCCAGGGCGACCAGGTTAAGCTCAATTACAATCCACTTGGGCAGTTGCTCGGCATCAATAATGGCGAGACAGACCAAGCGATCAGCAGCGCCTTAGCCTACGATAACAAAGGCCAAGCGATCAGTCTAACCGATGCTAACGGCAACACCACCGAGCGATTAAAAGACGACTTTGGCAGAACGGTCGCCCTCATTAGCGCCGATACTGGCACCACCTGGTATGAGCACGACGCGGCCGGCAACAAAACGGCCACCATCAATCCGCTAGGCCAAAAAGACCACTATGTC
>CAYUKF010000015.1:17887-19440 GCA_964445215.1 uncultured Thiotrichales bacterium | reverse complement strand
ATGTTCTGTATTGCACTGAGTAAGGTAGTTTGGTTGCCCATCACCACAGCACCTGGGCAATGATTATTGTGAGTAATCTCACACGCTGTGGTATTGACTTGTGTATCAATGCTGCTGAGCAATTCATTCAATAACCTATCAACAACAATATGTTTGACAGTAAAACGGCCTTTACCTGCAAACATCAATAGATTATTGACCAGGTTTTCTAAATGGTTCAGCCGAGAAACAACTTTGTCGGTAAATGATTTACGCGTATGTTTATCACATTCTACTGACTGTAGATTAGTTGCGTAGAGTAGTGCCGATGCCAATGGTGTGCGAATTTGATGCGCTAAAGATGCAGCGACCTCGCCCATCGTTGATAGACGTTTATAACAACGCAGACGATCTTGCAGGCGGTATTTTTCTGTAACATCAGAAATGAGTAATACTTGACCAGGTAAGCCATCAAGTGGCTTGGTCGCGATACTGACGTAACGATCGCCTTTAATACGCAAGTAATCGGCATCACTGGAGCCACTTTCAAAGCAACGATGAATAATGTCGCACCATCGCTGACCTGCCAGCGGCTCGCCCAACAGATCACACGCTACTGTATTGCTGCGTTCTACAAAACCCTTGGCATCAACAACAATCACTGCCGCAGGCAAGGCATCAAGTAAACGCGTTAAATAAGCAGCAGGCGCTTCATCACCAATAGCGGTATCCGCTGCTGTGTGGATGGGTATCGCAAGTGAATAGTCTTGATCTGGTGCTCCACCAAGGTTATATCGGCGGGTCAGCGTTGCTGTGGCATTTCGCATCAAGGCGCAGCTCGCAGGCAAGGGTTGTTCCCTTGGTAAGAGCTGTAACGCCGAGGCGCAATGCCACAGCAACGCCCGAAGGGTTGGTCTGTCAGTATCCATGGCGGCGTTGCACTTCTTGTGAAGGGAACAACCCTTCCCTGCGAAGTGCGCCTTGCCGTGGACACTGGCAGACCAACTGGTCCGCCGATATAACCTTGGTGGAGCACTAACTGCTGCTCGCATCGCTTCTTGCTCATTATTATTAATAGCCTTATGGACTGTTTAAGCTATTGAGCAAGAAGTATGCCGTGTACCTAGCGAAATATTTTGACTAAGTATCAATCACTTATATGAGAGCCAAAAAATAGAACGTCAAATTTATGTCGTTTCTTCAACACGTTGAAGACCATATTTACGTAATTTTTCAACCAAAGTCGTGCGTCGTAATTTAAGCCGGTTAGCCGCGTGAGCGACAACGCCATCACTATCTTCTAACGCCTGTAAGATAAAATGACGCTCCATCATATTAAGGTGGGTTTTAAGATCGATACCATTGCGCGGTAGGCGCGGCATTTCATTATCGTCAATCGTAATGGTGTCAGGTTCGCTAGAGCTAACAGCAACGGGTGGTGAAATCTCAGCAACATGAATACGGAATTTTTCAGGTAAGTCAGCGGTATCGACAACACCAAAAGGATACATAATCACCATACGCTCAACGAGATTTGCTAGTTCGCGGACATTGCCAGGCCATTGGTATTCAGT
>CAYUKF010000015.1:15091-17787 GCA_964445215.1 uncultured Thiotrichales bacterium | reverse complement strand
TACGCTCAACGAGATTTGCTAGTTCGCGGACATTGCCAGGCCATTGGTATTCAGTGAGCGCCATGACTGCCGCAGGCGTTAGTCGTACTGAACCACGTTTTTCATGTTCCAAGCGTGTAATAATTTCATTTATTAGTAACGAAATATCATCTTTACGCTCACGTAATGGCGGCATTTCGATAGGAAACACATTAAGCCGATAATACAAGTCCTCACGAAAGCTACCATCAGTAATGGCCTTGTCAAGATCGCGGTGCGTCGCCGCAATAATACGCACGTCAGCGATCATAGTTTTATTGCTGCCGACGCGCTCAAAGGTACGCTCTTGTAATACACGCAGCAATTTCACCTGCATATGCATACTCATATCGCCAATTTCGTCGAGAAACAAGGTGCCACCTTCGGCTACCTCAAAGCGACCTCGGCGTGTATTAATAGCGCCTGTAAACGCCCCCTTCTCATGGCCAAAAAGCTCGCTCTCCAACAATTCCGCTGGAATTGCACCACAGTTTATTGGCACAAAGGGTTCGTCACGACGCGTAGATTGATAGTGAAGATTGCGTGCGACGACTTCTTTACCTGTGCCTGATTCACCTAAGATTAGTACATTGGCATCGGTCTTTGCCACTTGATCAATTTGATCTCGGATCAATCGCACCTTGCGGCTATTACCCACTAAACTGCGAAATAACTCTGGCGTTCTTTTACCCGCACCCGCGGCCTTTTGCTTGCTCTCAAGAAATAACTCGGCCTGCAATAAGGCTTCGTTAAGCTGGGCAAATTTCAAAGGAAAACTAACAACCGTTAAAACACGACGCATCACTTCAGGACTAGGACTGCGCTCACCGTCGACATCGGCAAGAACAATAACCGGCACCCCTTTGGCAGCGTTATTAACAGCGTCGAGGAAGCTACTATGATCAGAAACAGAGGAGCCTAATAAAATGACTCGCGCTGAGGCAGTGTTGAATGGCGATAACCAATCATTTTCATCACAGACTGTGACGGATTCACAACCAACGAACTCAAGCGTTTGCTTAATGGTTTGTTGGCGAGCACTATCAGGCTCAACAACAAGCACACTGGATAAAGACACTCCTCAATACCCCTCAATTTCAGTGTTCCAATAACCAGGTTGCAATATTTTTCTAACCCGGAGCCAGTAGTTAACCACTGAAATCAACGAATGTCAAAATTCTGACGTCTAATACCTTAATATGGCAGGAATGCTGAACCTGACAATATCACTTTGCCTGCTTACCATAGACAGCGTATACCAGTTTGAAATAGTGAACAGCGAATGTATTCCCACCGAGAGCCTGCCCCCGTGTCAAGCACGGGGCAGGCTGTGCTTGACACGCGGGACGGTGGCAACGAGAGAACCCACTCCGTCATTCCCGCATGTTTTTGGCGGGAATCTATTGTCTGTACTTAGAACCCTCTGGGTTCATTAAGTATTCATTCCTTCCGGTCATGTCAAAGAATGGATTCCCGCCAAAAACATGCGGGAATGACGTGGTGTGATGCATCTTAGGGATGCCTCTAATGTGTCTGGGACTAGGTGCCCTAGGGTACACTGCGCTCGTTCTGCCTCACTTAAGCGCCTACTGTTGGTGCTGCAAAAAACAGACTCAGCAGGGCGGCCTTATTGATTGAGAAGCCCCACTAACTTGCATTACATGATTGCCGACGAGCCAGTGCCACTGCTCGACGATGATGGCGAAATATAAATTTATCAATCCAGTCACGACTACGCTCACTGACAGCATCACCAAATGTCACTGTCAATTGTGAGCATAACTCATCACCTATCGCCGTTACCGTTCCAGCCAGCACTAGTGGTTTGGGATATTTAGAACTCATGTATAAATCAACCAAAACATGGTTACCTATTTCCATAGATTCGGTACTACACCACTGTATTGCATTAGAACGTAGTATGACATCGACTGATGGCGGCAGTTTAGCTTCTCGTTGATACAAACCAGTAAGCAACTCAAACATAATATTAATTTTATATTCTAGACGAAGAATATCTTGAGTATCCGCACTGTTGTCATCAGAGTTTTCTTTAGGCGCATCTTCAACCATCATAATGGCATGAAGTGTTTCTTCATTGCTTATCTGAAACGCTAAATATTCATTGCCTAGTGGCAATGCCTCTACTACCTGGCAATTTAGCGGTAAATTATCTTCAAAAGCAAGATGCTGACCAAGATGATCGCCGCTATTTAAGGGATTTTTCATAAAACAACATTCAGCCACATTGCTGATAACTTTGACACGCTTTGCGTGAATGGCGATGCTCATTAATATCAGCAGCAATAAGGCTGCGTTTTTTTTCACAAAGACAGCTAATTTCTTGGTCAAGCTTCATCAACCATTTAATGTTATCTCTTACTATTGTAGTAGCCGATAACGGTATAGAGCCATCGAAATATTGTTTGATCAAAAGCTGTCTTTGTAACTCAATTTCAGTGACTTCAGGCCAATTATCTTGCTGAGAATGATCAAGCATTTTCTGGCTTATTGTCATGACTTTCGACCATAAGGTCTGGCTATAAGACATAATATTAGCTTTCTAAGTAATAGTTAGGCAGAAACGCCAATTGATTTTGATGCGGAACCTAAATTTTCCGCTGCTGGGTCTGGTATATTATCCCAACCATTTTTAATGGTATTGAGTAATCTAGCAA
>CAYUKF010000015.1:7049-14991 GCA_964445215.1 uncultured Thiotrichales bacterium | reverse complement strand
GCTGGGTCTGGTATATTATCCCAACCATTTTTAATGGTATTGAGTAATCTAGCAACCTCATCTAAGGTATCTACATCATTCTTCACGCTGGCATGCATCAACTGACGGCTCATATAGTCATATAATGCATCCAGATTTTCCGCAACTTCACCGCCTACTTTATGATCTAGACTGCCGCGCAAACCATTAATAATAGAAATCGCGTCAGCCATTTTCTTTCCTTTACCAACAATATCATCGCGTCCAATCATCCCCTTTGCCGCTGATATGCGATCTAAAGCACCCGCCATTAGCATCTGAATAATGCGGTGAGGCGTCGCGTTGATCACACCACTTTCATTAGCAACCTTGCTATAGTTTTGAATAGCCCCTTGAGTATTCAATGACATTTTTCACTCCTTGTAAATAAACTCTGTGCTGATAGCAATCTAATTCGATTCTATAGTAAAACAAGTCAATAACGACCCGCTTTCACTAGTATTGCTCGCTAATTTCTTGGCTGTATTGTCGGCAAATTAGCTAACTGAGTAGTCAAAAAATTACTGGTATTATTCAAAGTACTTAACAGTGTATCCAGTGCAGCAAATTGCCTGACTAAACGTTGCTCTATACGCTCTAAACGCCGCTCGAATTGATCGATACGGGTATCAAAATTGCCAATACGCGTGTTAACGCCCTCTTCACGCGTATCGATAAGGCCGCCGCTTTGGGTCAGTGCATCGGCAAGCGCCTGTAAGCGTGTCACATAACCTTGGCTGGGATCTGCAAATAGATTAGACACACCACGAAAATCGGTATTGAGTGCAGTCGTCAAATCATCGGCGTCCAGTGTCAATTCGCCAAGCTCATTAAAGGCAACACCTATTTCAGCAAGAGATGAAAATGTACTGCTTAGACCCGTTGTTGCCGTATTAAATATATTTCTTAAATCACTAGCAATCGTCAACAATAACGACTCGCCCTCAAGATCGCCAGCACGCAATTCATTTATCGCTGTATCGAGCGCGTTAAAACTATCGACAAATTGCTGTACCGACTCTTGCACTGCCGCATTATCGCGACCTACGGTAATGGTTGTGCTACCAATTGCGCCAAGCTCGAAGGTGACGCCTTGTAAAACATTACTGACTGTATTTGAACTGCTGGTAACTACAAAGCCAGATACCGTAAATTGTGCATCAAGCGGAGGCTCTTGCACCGTCAAGTTTCCACTACTTAATACTGACAAGGTGCCACCACCTGTTACAGCCAAAGCGTTGGCTAAACCTTCATCGTCTGAGCTGAATATTAAATGGCTACCGTCGTCAGCATTAATTACCGTCGCTGTTATGCCCGTATTATCGCTAGCGTTATTAATCGCATCACGAATACCAGCCAGTGTGTTATTGCTGCTATCAATCGTTAAATCAAATGAGTCGCTGCCAACGGTAATAGTCAATGTGCCAGTACCGACAACAGTCGTCGTGTCAGCAAATGCTCCTGAGGAAAGAACATGGCGTTGGGCTAACTGGGTAATGACGACATCGGTTTCGCCTTCGGCAGCATCACTACTTGCTGTTGCCGTGGCAATTAACTCATCGGACGTCGTGGTTTCAAAAATGCGAAAACTGGAGAAAGAATCAAGATTGCCTAATGCTGTTTCAAAAGTTTCTAAGGCACTGTTAAGCCGACCAAATGCAGATAATTCCGTTTGCGCTGCTGCCCTATTAGATTCAATACGATTTAACGGTTGGCGTTCTACCGCAACCAACGCGCTAACGATACCAGCGATATCCAAGCCCGAACCAATACCTGGTGCGGTGATTGTACCCATATTGCCATCCTTAAACGACTGCGCTCAATGCTATTGAAAAGCAAGAAACAGTCCAAAATCTATAATTATATTGCCGGATGAGGCTTTGGCCTTGTTAACACCAAAGAAGCACAATGAGCGTAGTTACATTATCACCAAGTTCGTGCCAATTAACCCACCAAACAATATATCGGCACAAGACACAACATCTGTTGTACTATTTTAATCATTCCTGGCTAGGGAACCTCTGATTTATTCTGGACGAAGTAGATTGTCGCTGAAATATTCAGATTCAAGGCGCAAATCGCAGGCAATAGTGGGGCTATTGTCAATATTTTGGCCCCGTAGGAAGTGTACCCCTCAAGGGGGTATTGAAGTGAACCCTTGGGGTGCAACGTAGAAGCTGGATATTTCAGCCATAAGAGTCGAGTTCATGAATAAATCAGAGGCTCCTTAGCTAAATGGCCTAAAATTAAACGGACTATCAAGTTTAGTATTGTTAGCCTCGAGCCCTAGCTAACAACACTAACCCTTCTAATCGTTGCAAGTTTTGCAGAGCATTTACTGCCTTTTCTGGCGGTATCTGCCGAATAATTTCTGCTGTCTGTAGATTGATAACACTGATTACTGTATGACCACTATTCTCATCCACAGAAAACTCAATCATCCTCTGGACGCTCTGCACATAATCACTAATATTGTGTACGGTTTGATGCACCACTGCTTGATCTGGTTCAGTCCGCTTAACCTGATCTTCGCTATTATTTCGAACTACTGAGCCCGCTTTCCCTGAAACTTGGTCGGATGACACCTGGCTAAATAATAGCCTCGCCTCTGGCCGAGTCGAATTCGTAGTAGCTGCGATCTGGCGATTACCCACAGTATTTACCGTAGTAATTTTATTCACCATGAGCTATTACCTCAATCAATATTGAAGAACAACCTTGAAGTGCAACCACCTCAAGGTTATCTTCGCTACTCTGTTACTAACTAGTTCAATAACGACAATGCTAATTGTGGTAATTGGTTTGCCTGCGATAGTACAGAGACACCTGCCTGTTGAATAATCTGAGCGCGTGTCAGGTTCGCTGTTTCTGCAGCAAAGTCCGCATCAACAATACGGCTACGTGCAGCAGTTAAGTTTTCAGAGGTGTTTTGCAGATTTGAAATAACCGCATCAAAACGGTTTTGCACCGCACCAAAAGTTGCCCGCGATGTTGATACGGTGTCAATAGACGTATCTAGCGTGCCTAGCGCAGTAATTGCAGCAGCAGCCGTTGACACATCAACTGTTCCTACTGCAACTAAATCTGCAGCAAAGCCTGTTATGGCCGTCAAATCAGCCCCTGTAACTGCCACCTGGTTCGATGCAACACCATCTTGGCCCACCTGGAAAGTCAGTGCACCACCAGTGCCATCCAATAGTTGTACACCATTGAAAGCTGAGGTCGTCACAATACGTGAAATTTCCTGGGTCAGCTGATCTACCTCTGCCTGTAGACCTGTACGATCCTGCACCGTAGCGTTGGCTGACTGCACGGCGATTTCACGAATACGTTGCAGGTTATTGGCAACTTCACCCAGAGAACCTTCAGCAACCTGGCTCAATGAAATACCGTCTTGCGCATTTCGGGTAGCCTGGTTAAGACCGCGAATATCGGCCGTGAGCTGCTCAGATATAAACAAACCAGCGGCATCATCACGTGCGCTGTTAATACGCAGACCGGTAGATAATCTCTGCAATGAGGTGTTCAGATCACTTTGTGAACTGAACAAGTTACGCTGTGCGTTTAATGACGCGATATTGGTGTTGACTACTAAAGCCATAATATTTCTCCTTCGTGCCATCTACTGTCACAGCAGTAGCATCACACTCTCCATGCCTAAAATTCTAGCGGATATAAACTAATCCATATTTACCGCTTCCGAGTGTGCTATCGGCAAGAAACGGCCAAAGCTTTAGGAAAAAGTTTGCCGCTTTTGACAAAAATGAGGCATTGAGCCAGAAGTTTATCTTTATCCCCTAAAACAGAGTGAGCTTTCTGAAAAAAGGCAAGATATATATTAATAGTTGCTTATCAGAAACCCTAAGAGATAGAGACAGATAAGTTATGAGATTATAAGAAGTTAAGTAGGGATAAACGCTGAACCTGAACAAAGGCTTGTTGTGCGGCCTGCAATGAAACCAACTGCTGATTGAATCTGCTAATGACCTCGGCGATATCGATATCTTCAATACCAGAAAGGCTGGTTTGCGCTTCAAGTTGAAAAATACCATTAAGATTCGTCTGATCGTCTACTGCATTGAGCCGAGTGCCAATGCTGGAACGGGTCAGCAAAATATTGTCCAGGGCTTGGTCAATATTGGCTAGCGCAGCATTGACACCGTTATTAACATCAGCCTGAGAGCTTGGATCAGTCACCGTCGTATTCAAACTATTGACGAGGTTCTGAATCGTCGTGAAGACATCTTGACTCGTACTGGCTGCAAAGGTAAAGCTATCACCTGCTTCAGGTTGGCCTGTGATAACTGCTTGAATACCAAGAAATTCGATGGACTGCCCATTAGCATGGGTTCCTGTTGCTACGGGAGTACCACTGCTAGTCACTACGTAATCCGACGCCGTTGTAAAGGTGACCGTATAAGTATCAGCTATATAGCTACTTATATCAGTCACACTACCATTATCAATCACACCATTACCTGTGTTGGTCGAATTGGCGCTGGTGGCAAAAGTGCCATTACCATTGGCAATATCAAAAAATACCGCTGCACCTGAATCACCAATAGCGACTTGTCTGGAAGCACCAATCTGAACCTCTCTGACTCCCTGGTCACCGAGATAGCTAAAACCGCTGCCAGTCGTAATAAACGGTAGCGCACTGGTTCTGAAACCAGCAAAAATGTATTCATTATTCGAATCACGTGTGTTGGCCGCGCTGAGCAAACCTTCTACTATCCCTTGCAGTTCAACTGCTATTCCGGCTCGCGTTTCATTTGTCTGGGTCGCATTATTGGCCTGTATCGCTAATTCGCGCGCACGCTGCAAAAAATCTCCCGCACTGATTAAAGCAGCCTCTTCAATCTGCAGACGGCTGGTGACCAAATTAATATTGTCGTCGTATTGCTGTAGTGTTGAGATAGATTCTCTCAATGTTAATGCACGTGTTGCCGCAGCGGGATCATCAGAGGGTCTGACAACACGACGACCCGTTGCCAATTGTTCCTGCGTCTCGGCAAGACGTTGCTGCTGAGCCAATATTTGACTTATTCCCTGTTGGATAAATTGCCCTGTCGAAATACGAATGGTCATCGAGAGACCACTCCTAACAACACTTGAAACAAGTCATCAGCAATACGGATAATTTGCGCCGATGCCTGAAAGGCTTGCTGAAACCTGAGTAAATCTGCCGTCTCTTCATCAAGATTAACTCCGGATATAGAATCTCTTGTCGCTTGTGCTTGCTGCAATAAAACCTGCTGTGCTTCACGATTAAATTGCGCTTCACGCGTTCGAGTACCCACCTCGGCAACCAAACCACCATAGACATTACCAATGCTAGAGGTACTACCATTGAGGCCGAGTTGTTGCTGAATACCTGCAAGCAATAACGCATTGCGGTTATCACCTACCCCGCCCGTGTTTGCCGTAACCGTGAACACATCACCCGCAGCAGGCACACCACTGACTTGCACGGTAAAACCGTTATAAGTGATATCACCACCCGCGCTATAAGCAACATTCGTTGGATTACCCGTTCCCAGGCCGCTCACATTAAAGGTGGTGGGTGGATTATTAAATGTAATCGTTACTGGTTCGGACAAATTTACATTAGCTGGCGGTGGCGCATTAACCGTACCAAGACTAATCGTTGAATTGCCAATATTATTAGCCGAAGCCTGGGCGATAATCGGTGCAGCAGCAGCAATTTGGCGTACATCGGTGATCTCCAAACGCAAATTTCTTGATGCCGCAGCGGTGGGGCTGATTAAAAACGTATCACCACTGTTTATAGCGCCTGACGCTAAATTGATCGTCACGCCATCAACCACATCCGCCCCCGGGAAGGCAGGAAGACTAGTCACCGTGTTGTCAGATAACCGAGTAATACTGTACGTGCCACCATTATTACGCAGCAAATAATCACTATTTGTCAACACGTTAACATCAGTGATTGTCGTCGTTACCACACCATTGCCAGCATTATTTGTGTTGGCTAATACTGTTGGCGATAAGGCTGCTAGATCGTTAAAAAACAACCCGCCTGCTATACCGCCTAAATCTTGACCAAGTTGGTGTTGATCATTAATTTGACTGGTAATACCAATCGCAACCTGACCTAATGTGTTACGCGCGGGCTCTAATGTAGCCTCCCTGAAATCAAGTAAACCACCAAGACGACCACCGGTGATCTGGTCAGATACCTGCGTAGTAACACCATTCGATACATAAGCAATTTCAAGACGAGTCGGATTAAAATTATTGCCAACAACCGATAACGATTGCACAAATGTGCCTGACACCAGTGACTGACCATTGCCGATATAAACATTAAACGTGCCATCAGACTGTTGGGCAGTGGTGACATTGCTATATTCTGACAATTGCAATAACAAGCGATCACGCTGATCACGCAAATCATTTGCCACGCCGCTACCACCACCTTCGATGACAGAAATTCTACCATTTACTTCTGCAATGGCACGCGCTATAGCATTAGCATCATTAACCGTGGCACTAATATCACTATTAACCGCATTATTTAATGTCTCGAATCGACTTGTGACCGCCTCAAAACGTGACTCTAATGACTCTGCCTCTGACAATAATACTTGGCGTGTTGCAGTCGAGCTAGGATCAGTAGAGAGCTCTTGCAAAGAATCAAAAAAACCGGATATTGCCGGTGATAAACCAGCATTAGAATCAGCAAGAATGTTATCTAACTGAGATGAAAAATCATTGAGCGTCTGAAAGTTTGAAAATGATGAATTGTTAATTCTCACTTGGTTAACTGTAAACGCATCATAAATCCGCGAAACCGAATCAACCGTTACACCATTGCCAATCCTTATTAAGCCAACATCATCTGATGGACGTTCACTAAAACCAACACGCTGACGGCTAAAGCCTTCTGTATTAACATTAGCGATATTATTGCTTGTGGTCGCAAGCGCCTGGCGATTTGCATTCAGCGCACTGGTACCAATATCGAGTAGACCTGCCATTATCTAAGTCTCGCTTGGGCACTGACAAGCAGCGACTTATAAGTATCGCCAGCAATAATATTCTTTACTTTATCTGCATAATTTGGGTCTGTTGCATAACCTGCTTGCTGAATTTTTTCAGCGTATACTCCCGCATCACCACCGTGGTTTCTGGTATAACTCAGGGCATTTTGGTAGCGCTCATTGCTACTTAAGAAATTAACATAATCATTGATCGATTCGTCATAAGAGTCATAAGAACGAAAGTCTTCATGGCGTGGCCGTAAGCTACCGTCAATAAACTCATACGTCTTGGCGGTAACACGTTCACCCTGCCATTGCTCATCGGCTTTAATGCCAAAGAGATTATGGCTACTGCGACCTTCGCTATCATGAATAATCGATTGCCCCCAACCTGTTTCTAAAATTACCTGAGCAAGAATCGCATCGCGATTAACACCGAGACGTGCCGCTGCACTATCAACAGAAGGAATCAAATCTTGAATAAATTGAGCGCGGTCTTGCTTGCTATTTTCTGCGCCAACCAAGGTAGCGGCCTCAGAGATTGCTTTTAAACCAGGAGTAGGAGCCACACCTGAAATATTAAATGATGCACGCAATGCTCCATCAGGATCGAGAAATTCTCTGTTGCCTTGCCCCCTTAGTTGCTCAACGATAATATCAGCCAAACCAATGCCACCTTGTTTTGGCAGCTCGGTTGACAATTGTTGATCGAGCATTTCCTGGTAAAACCCGGTTTGTTGACTCGACATTAAATCACTTTCAGACACCGCTGAGCGCATTGATTTCAGCATCATATGCAAAAACAATGATTCAAATTGTTGAGCCACTTCGCGCAGCGTCGCATCCGATTCAGGGTTCAGCTGCGCATCCTTGCGCAGCAAAGAAAGACTATTAAAATCGGTATAAATGCTATTTGAGCT
>CAYUKF010000015.1:5181-6949 GCA_964445215.1 uncultured Thiotrichales bacterium | reverse complement strand
TAGATAATGATTAGCTCAGCGCGTAACGCCCCGGCCTGCTTAAGTGCTTCTAAAATAGCCACCAAATCACCTGGCGCAGCGCCAACCTCGTTGATGGCACGGACAATGGCTTCAAGTGAGGTGCCTGGCTCAAATAGAAATGCCCTGCCATCACCCTGATCAACGGTAATACCGGTATCAGCAATCACCTGCGTCTGACCTTGTGATAACGGAGCTGGCTGACTCACTGAGGCATCTTCTGTAATGGTTACAGTGAGGCTGCCGTGAGTTATCGCTGCTGGCGCCACTCTGACATGACTGCCAATAACAATTGTACCGGTGCGTGAATTAACAATAATTTTCGCTGCAGCCTCACCTGGCTCTACCGTTAGATTTTCTATCAACGAAACAAATGAAACGCGTTGGCCAGCATCTTGCGGTGCACGAATAAATACCGATGTGGCATCAACTGGCTGTGCCACAACGATATTTAATGATTCATTGACAATTTCAGCCAAGCGTTTTGCCGTGGTAAAATCAGGTGTATGTAAATTAAGAACGATGGCGTCTTCAGTACCGAACTGAGTTGGTGCTGCACGTTCAATAATTGCACCGTTGGGTATTCTGCCAACACTCGGCACATTAATAGTGATGCTCGAACCATCGGCACCAGAAACACCCAAACCACCAACAACAAGGTTGCCTTGTGCCAAGGCATAAATCTCACCGTTAACACCACGCAATGGCGCCGCCAACAAACTCCCACCGCGTAGGCTTTTAGCATTACCAATTGAGGATGCTGTGACATCAATCGTTTGCCCCGGTTTAGCAAAGGCAGGTAATTCTGCATGCAAGGCAACTGCGGCAACATTTTTTAACTGAGGATTGACACCTGGCGGAATAGTGACACCAAATTGACGCAACATACTCAGAACACTTTGTACCGTAAACGGCGTTTGACTGGTTTGATCACCCGTTCCATCGAGCCCAACAATCAGGCCATAGCCGACTAATGGGTTATTACGAACGCCGGCAATAGCCGCTATATCCTTGATGCGTTCAGCACTTACCGCTTGTACAAACGTTATGCATAGCAATGATAAAGCCAATGCAAAAATACTTTTGCTAAATCGAAAACCTTTTTTCCCCCTAAGGGAACGTTGATGCAAGCTGTTGTACATGACAAATATCCGTCGTTTTAAAGTGGCCAGTACGGGCTATTGAAGAATCGTGCCAACCACCCCATCGAATTTGAATCGGCAATCACGCCACGGCCGCCATAGCTAAAATGCGCATCAGCAATCTGCGTTGATAGCACAGTATTATCACCACGAATATCTTCAGGCCGAACCAGTCCCGTGACGCGAACAAATTCATCACCCTGATTAATGGTGATGAGTTTTTGACCACGAACCCGTAAATTTCCGTTAGGCAATACTTGTTCAACCACTACGGAAACGCTGCCATCAAGACGATTGCTCTGATTGGCGCTACCAGAGCCTTCAAACTCATTCTCGGTGGCAATATTGGTTGCTAATGAGCGGCTACCAAATGTAACCGCCCGACCGAGCACTGTTGGATTGGCTATGTCGATAGTCGTCTCTTTATCAGTAACAATATCGGCCGATTTACTGGCTGTTGTCTGTTCCACCAAAATAACCGTTAGTAGGTCGCCCACCTGATTGGCTTTTTTATCTTTAAACAGTGTGATTTTATACTGTGAGCTAAAGATAGAACCATTGGTTGGCGCTGGCGGTGGCGACACGTCATATACCGGCGGTTCAAACTC
>CAYUKF010000015.1:0-5081 GCA_964445215.1 uncultured Thiotrichales bacterium | reverse complement strand
AACCATTGGTTGGCGCTGGCGGTGGCGACACGTCATATACCGGCGGTTCAAACTCACTTTTACGCAAGTTATTATTAGCGCATGCGCCCAAACCCATCACCATTACTAAAACCAATGCTGTTCGCATCATCCTAGATTCCACAGTTGACCGCTTAGAGGAAGTGTTAGCATGTTGATGGCTATACTGTTTTATGGTTCTACCAAGATCACCTGCCGGGTAGGCCGCTACGGTATGCAGAGCACGTTTTTTATCGCCACTGGCGGCGTTGCGAATCGTCACAATAGAACGACTATTGTTCCTCATCGCGCCTTGCCACTGACGATAAAAAACGCACTCTGCATATCGTCCAACTGCGGATTCTAGGATCATTCTTATGATGCGATATTTACTCATACATACCTCAATTAAAGATTATTGCTGGCAAACTGCAACATCTGGTCAACCGTTTCGATTGTTTTAGAGTTCAACTCATAAGCACGTTGCGCTTCAATCATGCTCACCAGTTCTTCAACCACGTTAACGTTGGAGCTTTCCACAGCACCTTGAATCACCGTGCCTAAACCATTCAAGCCGGGTGTCCCTGCCTGAGGCGCACCACTGGAAGCAGACTCAAGGAACAGATTATCGCCATTAGGCTGCAAGCCCACCGGGTTGACAAAATCAACCAGTTGAATAGTGCCCACCTGTGTCGGCGCTGACTGTCCAGCAAGCTGTGCTGACACGGTACCATCGGTACCAATTGTAATGCTCAGCGATGCTTGTGGAATGGTGATTGCGGGTTGAATGGCAAAACCTGAGGAATTCACCAACTGTCCCTGCGCATCTATTTGTAAAGAACCATCACGGGTGTAACCCAGCGTGCCATCAGGCAGCAAAGCCTGTAAAAATCCTCGCCCTTGTATCGCCACGTTTAATGGATTATCAGTAATCGTGATATTACCTTGCGTATGTAATTTTTCTGTTGCGACAACACGTACACCGGTACCAATATGCAAACCTGATGGCAACAGCGTATCCTGTGACGATGCCGCACCCACTTGACGAACAGTTTGGTAAAGCAGGTCTTCGAATACAGCACGGTCACGTTTAAAACCCGTGGTACTGACGTTGGCCAGGTTATTAGAGATAACAGCAACACGAGTTTGCTGTGCATCCAAACCTGTTTTTGCAGCAAATAATGCGGAATTCATGGGTTTACCTCTATTTCTTCTATCCGTTTATAGACTAGCTAATACGCAGTAACTGCGTTGTCACTTCATCATTTTGTTGCGCAGTTTCCATCACTTTAATATGAAATTCGAATTCTCTTGCTAAGGTGATTGTATTTAATAGCGTATCAACTGCGTTAACATTGCTTGATTCCAATACACCAGAAATTAAAGCCACGCTACCATCAGGTACTGCAGTATCGCCATCGGCAAGACGGAACAAACCGTCTTTACCTTTTAATAAATCTGCAACTGGTGGGTTAACTAATTTGATACGATCGACTAACTGCAAGGTATTGGCAGCCTGCCCGATAGCCCTAACTGAGACAGTACCGTCTTTACCAATTTCTAGCTTTTCAAAAGGGGGCAGCGCAATAGGCCCACCATCACCAAGCACGAGCAAACCTCCACCCGTGGTCAATTGGCCTAAACTGTTAACACGCATATCGCCAGCGCGAGTATAGGCCTCTTCACCGTTAGCACCTTCAACAGCAATCCAACCATCACCATTAATCGCAAAATCAAGCTCACGTTCGGTATAGTTAAGATGACCTTCTGAAAAATCCGAGCCATCAGAGCCCACCACAGAGTTAACACGTGTCGGCAAACCAACACCCTCAACGCTCGAACTCTGCATGGATGCGAGATCGGCACGAAAGCCAACCGTGCTTAAGTTAGCCAGGTTATTGGCATTAATCGCCTGCGCCAACATGGTTTGCTTGGCACCGCTCATCGCAATATAGAGACTATGATCCATGGTTAATTATCCAATCCTTATCGAATATTAATAATGGTTTGCGTCAAGGTATCTGCCGTTGTAATAACCTCGGCATTAGCCTGGAAACTACGCTGTGCAGAGATAATACTAATTAGCTCTTCGGTGATATCAACATTAGACGCTTCTAAAGCACCGGATTGTAAAAGACCAACACCACCGACACCTGGTGGGTTACGCCGGGCATCACCCGAATCAGCACTTTGCACCCAGGTATTGTTACCTAATTGGCGTAGACCTTGTGGGTTTTCAAAGTCTGTCAAAAAGATTTGTCCTAGTGGGTTAGACTGACCATTAGAGAAACGCGCCAAAATGACCCCATCATCACCAATATCAATACCGCTTAGCGAACCCGGAGGAAAACCATTTTGGTCAAGAGAATTAACCGCAAAGTTAGCACCAAACTGTGTTGTTGGTGAGCCCAAGCCGGTATAATCTAAAGTTAAATTTAATTCGGCTGCACCACCCGCCACTGGAAAGGCGGCGTAGGCGACCTCGCCGTTAGCAGGTGTTGCGATCGTACCGTTATCATTAAAGGTCAATGCCCCATCTGCCGTAGTCAACTCAGTACCATCAACAAAGAGACGAGTTTCCCAAGCATTGTCGCCAGTTTTACGGTAATAGGTTGTCGCTAGGTGTGATCCACCTAAACTGTCAAACACCGTTAACGATGTGGTTGAATTAAAGCTAGCAGGGTTCGTTTCATCAAAGGCGGCAGTAGGCGCTGTCGCAGAGGCATCAAGATTCAGCCCAAGTTCAACACGACTAGATGCGGCAGGCGATAGATTACCTGTGCTGTTGACTTGAAGGTCACCCACTGTCGGCGTAATATTACCGGCTGCGTCACCTAAATTACCTTGCAAGCGCTGGCCACGACTGTTGACAATAAAACCCTGCGAATCGACACTAAAGGCACCATCACGCGAATAGACATTTGCGCCATTGTCACTTAACTGAAAAAAACCGCCGCCGTTAATGGCGACATCCAGGCCATTATCAGTAAAATCAATATTACCTTGGGTGAACTGCTGGTTAACATTTGAAACACGCACACCGGCACCAATTGCATCCGATGGTGAACCAATATTGGATGCTGCAAAGATATCAGCAAATTCGGTACGTGATAATTTAAAACCCGTGGTATTGGCATTAGCAATGTTATTACCAATAACCTGGAGCTGTGATGAAGCGGCATTAATACCGCTAAGGGCTGTTCTAAATGGCATAGTATATTCTCCTAACTAAATATTATTAACGAATTTCCGCAACGGAAGAAAAACTGACTGGGCCAATCCCTGCGAGATTAACCTCTAAACTGCCGCCTCCATTCTGTAGTGTGACGCTATCTACTCGTGCTGAAATCAAGGTGCTCAGCGCTTGTTCTGTTCCCCCTACGTTGGCTCTAGCAACGACTCGGTAAGCACCCTGCTCTGCTGGTGTACCTCCATTGGTCAACCCATCCCAGGCAAAATTAACATTGCCTGCACTTTGAGGGCCGAGCTGAAGGGTATTGATCAACTCACCACCTTGGTTAAAGATATCGATAGTCACCGAATTTGCACCTTCAAGTAGTGTTGCTCGCCCTTGCAAGGTTCCGCCCTCTGATAACTCAGCTGTATCACCTGGCACCAAGACCGAGCGACCGACTAATGCCGATGCCTGCAAAGCTTGGTTTGAAGTTAGTGAATTAGCTAGGCCACTAAATGAATCATTGAGACCAGAAATTCCATCAGCAATACTGAACTGCGTAATTTGGCTTAAGAATTCATTACCTTCCAGTGGCGAGGTTGGATCCTGGTTTTCCAGTTGCGCCAACATTATTCGTAAAAAATCATTCTGGCCCAGTTCTGAGGTTTCTTGTGTTCTTGGCTGAGTCGCAATGCCAAGACTTTGCAGTCTACTAATATCTAAGTCGTTCATTTTCTAACTCCTGCTACTACGTACGGTACTACGTGCCCTTGGGGTGTCATTGCCCGATGGTCAGGGTGCGTTGCAGTAACTGCTTGGTGGTGTTTAATATTTCTACATTCTGCTGGTAAGAACGTGATGCAGAAATCATATTGGTCATTTCTTCAATCGCATTAACATTGGGTAAAGTGATATAACCCTCTTCATTCGCTAGCGGATGATCCGGAGCAAACTGTGTGTTAAGTGGTGCCTGGCTTTCGACAATACCTGTTACTCGCACACCCGCTGTTGCCTCATCACCAAATTGTGTAATCATGCTGGCAAAAACAGGGTGCCGCGCACGGTAGGTGTCCTCTGGGTTTTCGGCTACGGTATTGCTGTTAGCAAGGTTACTGGCTATGGTGTTCAGGCGTACTGTCTGCGCATTCATGGCAGAACCAACAACATCAAAAACTCCGAATAGTGCCATGGTTATTCTCCTGTAAGCGCTTTGCGCAGACCTTGAAAACGACCACCCAAAAATTGCAGGCTGGCCTGATATTGCGTGGCATTACGCGCAAACTCAGTTTGCTCAACCTCAGCTTCGACGGTATTGCCGTCTACCGTTGGCTGCGTTGGAATGCGGTATTTAATTTCAAAATCAGCACCTGAAGTACCTGCACTGATATGGCCAGCATGTGTAGTCTTTAAAGTCTTTGCAGTACCCTCGGCTGAGGCATTATTGAGGACGCTACGAAAATCAATATCCTTGGCTTTATAGCCAGGAGTATCCGCATTAACTAAGTTAGCCGCCAGAATCTCTAAACGCTTGCTACGCAGTGATAGCGCATCAGCATGGATTCCTAAGGCATTTTCGAAACTGATTTTCATCTTAATTAAACTCTTTGTGCCCCGAAAGTCTGTCCCCCCGCAAAAATGTGGGAGCACGTAGTGATTCGTTTGATGAGCTTAATGCAGCCTCTGTGCCAAGTATGGTTTTGTCAGTGGGAGCCCGCATTACAGTATGGTTTCTAATAGAATTACAACGCAACAGTCTGACGATGAGGCAATACGATGCCGTTAAAGCGGCAAGTGAAACTTATTTAAGCTGGCAACCAATCCATCCTAATGCACGCGAACGATCTTGACGTACTCGATAGTGTCGCTACCTCGTATATGGTCTCCTCCCAGCTTGCAAGACTTTTTTGAT
>CAYUKF010000014.1:3734-19535 GCA_964445215.1 uncultured Thiotrichales bacterium | reverse complement strand
CGAGCATCGCCCCGAGCATCGTTAGATGCGAGAGAACAGCCGCAAGCTGGCCTACAGGGCGAATGCACACAGTGCATGAGTAATTCCTCTCTCTCCGCCATCTTTAAAAATATTAGTGCTCAATTACATAGCCTGTTCTTAAAGTGTTCTGTTACTGGCTGGATAAATCTTTACCGTAACTTTCGCAGTAGAGCCAAGCACCACCTAGCAGTGTCAGCTCATAGTCAAATGTACGCTGAAGTTATAGCAGAGCTGTAATCACAGACCAAGCATTGATGGTGCCGCAACCGAAAAATATTATTTTGTATCTAGTGGCGCTACTATTTGTAGCAACGCCACTGCTGTTACATGCTGACAATACGCCGCAAACTGAGCCGCAAGGCCTGTTAGTAGTCAATGATGTTTCCGAACGTGTCCAACAAGCTCAAAGAAGTGGTGTTATAAAGTTGATGCTGGGTGAAAGTATATTCACCCTTGCGCAATTATTTTTCCGGCAGCAACCTGGCGCTGAACAGATTTTTATTAAGGATGTCATCAGGCTCAATGCTGAAGTTTTTGACAATGGACAAAATAACATTCCTGCTGGAACAGTGCTTAAATTGCCCAATTATATTGGGGAAAAAACAGCAACAGATAAACCACAGCCAGCAAAACCGCCCATCAAACCATTAGCAAACACAGCGCAGCAGCCAACTCAAGCAGTGTCTGAAATATACGTCGATCAATATATAAAGGAAAGTGATTTAGCGATTATTGAATCCGCCAGGCAAGAAGAGAATCAACTTCTCGGCAGGCGATCTCTAGCAGTAGAGTATCGTTACTATAGTGACCAAGATGATTTTCTTGGTGATGAGACAGAGCAAGGTCTCTATGCCAATTATCGTCGGGAAACCTTGCACTATGGTGAGCTGGATGTGGAACTGTCGCTGAGTGATTTTAGCCAGGACAGCAGCAATTTTAGCGATCGTGAGGGACGTGGTGGACTGGTAACGTTACGTCAGATTGATATGCCCTTCTCCGGCAATTGGTTGCTGAGTAACACATTAGGCCATCAACGCAGTTTTTCAGGTTCTCTTTTGCACGGCGGTTTCCGATTTCGCTTGCCGACATCGCTGTTGCTGGGTTATCGCGCTGATTTGTCCGATAGTATCAGGCAGGTACAAGCCTTTGTTGGAGCAACCGGCTCCTATGAAGGCGTGGCAGTACAGCAATTTGAAGAGGATGGTGGCACCTTGGCCAGCGCTTCTTACCAACAACAATTCACACCATCGCTATTTCTCGGTGGGCAACTAGTCACTTTGCAAGGGCACGATGAGGTGGCTGATCACAGTAGTGTGTTGTTAGCAGGAAAATATGTGTCGCCAGATAACACCCAGGCTTATGAATTGCGTTTTCTGGCTGATGATAATGCGAATTTTGGTGCCTGGAGCGATAACAGGCGAAAACTGAATCCAAGTATGAATTTACGTTATGGCGCGTTTTATATCGCACCTGATCTGTTGTGGACTGATGTTGATATTGCCAACGATCAGTTAGGTTTGTATTTACGCTTTGATAAACAGAGCTTCAGAAACAGTTTTTCGACCGGTTATGATTTCTTTGAAACTGGCATTGACAATAATGCATCGATTTCGAGTGAAAACCATACGGTTAATTTTAATAACTCTTATCGAGCCAGTCGCAGACTTACCCTAGGCATAGCCAGCAATTATTCACAACGGAAATTTACATCTACATTAGCAGAAAATGATCAACAGAATAGTTGGCAAATTAATGGTTTTCTTTTTTATCGTTTTGCATTTGGCACTAGCCGTTTAGAGTTATTTGCCAGCGATCTCGATAGTGAAACTTCGACAAACAGTCGTGAAAGTAATCGCTTGCGCCTGAGCCATGATTGGCAAACGTCACAGGCCTATCGTGTTACGACACAATTTTCAGTAGAAAACGAAAAGACCTTAGCAGATGAATTGCAGCTATACACTGCGGGTTTGTTATACCAGCAAGATATTTTGGGCAATATTTCTTGGGGCGCCAACTTATTCCTAACACGCAGCGATAGTGAGCAATTGGGTGGGCAAAGTAGTACTAGTGCAAATATCAACGCACGTTGGCAAATTACCTCACGCTGGCACATCAACCTATCGGCCAATTTTAACCAGGCCACAGTTAGCACCAATAATTTCTTTAGCAGTGATGGTGATGTGGAATCAAAGACCTTATGGTTGACCTTAGCTTATGCTAAAACCGCCGGGCAGCGCTATCCTATTTTTGGCCAAGGCAATGGTAGCTCTGGTACGGGGACTATCCGTGGCGTTGTTTTTTACGATGAAAATCGTGATGGTATCCAGCAAGTGGGCGAAGAGCTAGTCCAAGGTGAGGTGCTTTTGCTTGACGGGCGCCATGAAGTAAGGACAGATAATCAAGGACGCTTTGAGTTTTGGCCGGTAGCGACAGGTCGCCATCATGTCAGGCTGGCACTTGAGAATTTGCCGTTACCCTGGAGTCTGGCAGATGATTCACCGAGACAAGTTGAGGTGAGCCTACGGCAAACGACAGAAATTAGTTTCCCATTAATTCGGTTAGACCAGTTATAACCTCCATCACTGCTGTTCCGTTAACTTGTTCGTGCAGTATTTCAACTGCTCAATCTGCCGGGCAAGCAGCATGATTGAGGTATTTGGGACATGAATTCGTGCAACCCCTCCCGTCATTACGGGCTTGACCCCATGTCAAGCACGGGGCAGGCCCCGCAATCCAGTGGTTTCAAGCACTGACTGGATGCCGGAACAGGTTCGGCATGACGATGTGCAGTTAACTGGGTAGCAGTGAACCTCCATAGTATCCTCGCCCCGGTTAAAACTGGGCTAAAGATTCGCACTCCCTTGCCGCTAGTGATGAGAACCCTTTCTCAAGGGATTTACCCTTATCTCAAGGGATTCATGAGATATGTTACCGGCAGGGATGCAGCAGAAATCTTACTGACCGGGATTAAACATATGAAATTTAAACATTTTTTTGCTACTTCCATGTTGGCGGCAGCGGTAGTGGTGCCTCAAATGGCCACAGCTGACTCACAGCTGGCTTTTGGTGGTATGGGTACCACGGCTACGGCTAACCTGGATTTTCGGATTGTTATTCCTAACTTTTTGTTTTTTCAAATAGGAACAGCAGGATCAATTGACCGGGTGGACTACAATTTGGGTGCCACACAACCAGGCTCTGGTGGTCCTTTTAGTGCTACAGGTGGTGTGGGTGATGGCAATGATGGTGCGCTTACCGTTAATCTGATTACCAACGCAGCTAACGTCAGCATTGCTGCCTCAGGCGGTAACTTGACCAGCGGTGGTGATAACCTGCCTTTTACTGATATCACTGCAACAGACACCGGCACAATCACAGTGCCGGATTTTGGCGCAACGGTTAGCCCGGTGGCGACTGGCACTTTCAGTCTGACTGACACATGGACTTACACTTACGACAACAGCACGGTATACCCAGCTGGCACATATAACGGCACGGCAACTTATACCGTGACCGTACTTTAAGAAACCCCCTATCTCGGTAGGACAATATGTTTTAATATCAATATTGTCCTACTGGGATTTTGTTTTTTATGGCTTACTTCCGCACACTTCTTGTTTTACTAGGCATCATCCTGTTGCCGATACAGGCACGGGCTATTCAGATTCAGGTTGGTATTACCGATCCCTTTGTTTATATCCAAATCGGTCATGGCCAAATTGGTGTGCTGGGATTATTAGGGGCACCAGTTGGGTTGATTGATGAAATCAGTTTCGCCTTTCCTGCAGGTGTTCAACCTGGAGATGGCACGCCAATTAGCGGAACACCTGTTATGCCGGTTGCCGTTTTGGCATTTAGCGGTGGTGGCCAAGCCAATTTTCGGGTCACTATAAATTCGGCGACCCCACTCATTAATGGCGCGGGTGATACTCTGCCTTTTTCCGACATCAGTTGGACCACCGGTGACGGTGATCTTAATGCTGGCAGCTTTAATGACACCGCTAATCAGCTTTGGC
This sequence comes from uncultured Thiotrichales bacterium, assembly GCA_964445215.1. Lineage (GTDB taxonomy): Bacteria > Pseudomonadota > Gammaproteobacteria. The sequence continues at coordinate 15,498 of CAYUKF010000014.1, read as the reverse complement.
AACAATTCAATTTTAACTTTCCAAGAGGGCGAGGCGTTATTGATTTTCTGACTTTTAGCTATGCCAATGATCAGATCTACCAGTCTGGAACCTATACAGGCCGGGTTATCTACACTATTACAGAATTATGAATATGCGCTACTGTATTTTTGTCTTACTATTGCAAACGCTTGCCCTGCCTGCCTTTGCGCAGCAGCGTATTGCGCTGGATGATTTGTTATCTCCCCAGCAAATTTATTCGCTAGACCTAAAATGGAGCCCACAGGATATTAGGCAAGCCATTGGCGCCATGCTCAACGGGCGAACTTCCGCACTACCTCCGCTTACTGGCAGGCTACCTAATGTTGATATACGACTTAACACCAGAGACTTTATAGGCCAAGCTGGCAGAATATTTCTTAGTCTACCAATTACTGAAACTGGCACTCATAGCCCTAATAACATACAGCTCAGCTGGCGAACACGCGGAACATTTCTCTCCGGCAGCGTGAGACCCGGACAAAGCGCACTAGTTTTTGACGGCATTATCGACCAGGCAATAACCAGTGAAGTCTTTGATTTTATTCTGTCGATTGAAAATGGTGATGTACCCGATAACTTTACGCTGGAACCCAGTTATGAAATTGAAATTATACCGTAGGCTTGCACAATTACTGCTTGCCAGTATGTTACTGCATCCGGTTGTGCTGCTAGCGGCAGGCTTTAGTGCGGGTATTTCCCCACCCAAATTCGAGCTCAAAACAAATCCCGGTAAGATTGTCAAAGAAGTCATCACTATTTTAAATACTGCTGGCATAGCTGCTAACTACAGTATTCGCACCGCAGATTGGCGGCTTAATGAGCAACAGGGCGTTGATTTTATAGAAGATAAATTAGTCGAAAATAGTTGCCGACCCTGGGTAAGGTTAGAACAGAAATCGATACAAGTCCGTTCTGGCGCACAAAAAAAATACCGTTTTGAGATTCATACTGCTAAAGATGCTAAGCCAGGTCTATGCAAATTTGCCATTCTGATTGAGCCGGATGAAAAATTGACGGTCGGTATAGGTAAAGATCAAAATATCAAATTCCCGGTTGTTGGTCGCTACGCTGTCATTGTCTACCTCAATATTGGCGATGTAAAAGCCGACATTGAATACCTTGGCATGGGTAAAAAACAGGCTAATAATCTTTTATTACCTACCCTGAAATTTTACAACAAAGGGGTTACTTACGGCCGCGCTTTTGGCAGTGTCGTTGCAACCGATGCAAAAGGAAAGCGTTACGATTTACTTGTCTCCTCTTTCCCAGTGTTGCCTGGGCGCACAGAAGAAGTTTTGCTTGCGCCAAACCGGTCTGATACACCAAAAGAGAAGATTAAATTTAACTATCCTCTCAAACTGAAAGGAAAAATTGAAATAGGTGGTAAAACTTTCAAGATTAACGAAACCTTTTATTCCAGTTCATAATCTAGTTGTGAGCGCCATATGGCGTATCAATCATCAAGCTACTTGAGACAATAAAACTCAATTGCGCGGATCACTTATTTAACTGCAAGAATAATGGACGCACGTCACGTCAGAGCTGGGCATGTCTTTGAACCATCATACCTCTTTCAGACTCTCGCAGATTTTGGTATAAGTTATGCAGTTTCATTACGTATAGACTAAATTAAGGTGCTTGGCTGCCGCTAAAACGTGTAGTAACTACATAGGTATGGCTGTGCATTAATTATTACCATTGTTTAATACTAAAGTGAGAAATTCAATGCGATTAGCTTGGCCTCTATTAAATAGAACTGTTGTCAATATCAGCCTTTCAGTGCTGGTAATGTTCGGCATGAGTAACAGCTATAGCGCAGAATTGTCGAGTATTGTTGCAGACACCATTAGCGCTCATCCTAACGTGCGTGAGCAAGTCCACCTCTTCCGCCAAAATATTGAGGATAAGGAAATTGCCAAAAGCGGTTGGAAACCCCGCGTTGACTTAGAGGCATCTTTTGGTTCATTTAAAGGCGAATCACCCGTAACGGGGCCGAATTCAATTGATTATGAAAGTTCTCGTGCCGAACTGTCAGTAACTCAAAACCTCTATAACGGTTCTGACACTAAGTATCAAGTTAGCCAAACAGAGGCGAGAATTAATGCCGCGTTATTTGAGATATATGATACAGCGGATAATATTGGACTAGAAGCGACACAAGCCTATTTAGAAGTACTTAAACAACAACGTTTGTATGAACTTGCCATTAAAAATGTTAATTCTCATGAAGATATTCTTGAGCAGATTCAAGTCAGAAGCCTTTCGGGAGTGGGTCGCCGATCGCAATTGGAACAAACAGAGGGCCGTGTCGCCAGTGCTCATGCTAGTTTAATTGCACAGCAAAACAATTTACAAGATGCGGCGACGAATTTTCATCAAGTCGCTGGGCGATATGTTGATCCATCGACACTAATTGAGCCTGATTTGCCTGTGCACCCAGGTTTAAGTATTGAAGACTTAACCGCCCGCGCATTAACAGACCATCCCGCACTGCAAGTAGCTAACTACAATATACAAGCTGCACAAGCGGATTACCGTCGCTCACACAGTAAAAATAAACCCACAATCGATTTACGTTTAGCACAAGAAATCGGTCAAGATATCAATGGGCTAGATGGTAGTACTGATGAACTGAGTTTGGTACTTAACCTCAGTTATAATCTTTATCGTGGTGGTGCTGACCGCGCAGCGCAAAGACAGAAAATCAGCGTGATACATGAGCGCGAACAATTTGCTACGCGAGTACGCAGACAAGTGATTAATGCGTTACGATTGTCTTGGGCGGCAGATAAGTCCCTGAGTAAGCAGCTTGCTTTTTTGCAAGAGCATGTTGAAAAATCCGAAGCTACTTTAAGCTCGTATCGGGAAGAGTTTTTTATTGGTCAGCGTGATTTAATTAATGTGCTTGATGCCGAAAATGAACTAAATAGTGCTCAAAATAGACATACCGAAGCCTACTTTGATTATCTCGCTGCACGTTATCGTATTCACGAAGCACTGGGTAGTTTGTTTGCGTCTTTGAATCTTGATGCGAAAATTGCTGATCAAGATTTTCAGGTTTCTCGTATTCAAGCCAGAGGTGAAGATATTCTGCCTTACAATAGCGATTACGACGCAGATGCTGTTGTTAACCTTACGGACCATTGTGACAACACGATTAGAAATGACACAGTGGATGGGTTTGGTTGCCGTAATCAGCCTGAAATTGACTTCGATCAGTACAAGCCCTTTAATATATCAGCAGTCGATGGTGGTTACAGGGCATTTGCTCTCAAAGACGGAAATAGTGCCACGCTTAAAAAACCCAATACGTCGCCTGTACTCACAGACGACAGGCTTGAGCTGGTGCAAGATACTATTTTGACAATTACGCAGGAAGACCTCCTGGGTAACGATAAAGATGCAGAGAGTGATAGCCTACATATTCAGCGCTATTCCCAACCTGATCACGGAAAATTAGCATTTGATACTAACAAAAATCTAATTTATCGTCCTGATGAAGGTTATATTGGCGATGATCAATTTACCTACACCGTATCTGACAGTAGTGGTAATTCTTCAACAGCGACTGTGTATTTGCAGGTGGTTTCGGCTGAGGGAATAGATCTATCTGAGGTGCAATTTGTTAATTTTCTCTATGCTAAAACAGTATTAACAGATACATCCGAGGATAAAGTTGATTCAATTATTGCTGCTCTGCATAAATCTTCAAATTCCGAAATTTGGATATTTGCACATACCGATGATGCAGGCTCTAGTCGCTATAATTTAGCGCTTTCAAAAAGACGTGCCGATGCTTTACAAGGATTGCTTATTGAGCATGGTATCGATGCCAAAAGAATAAAAGCAAATGGTATTGGTGAAAATAAGCCATTGGCCGATAACATGACAGAGTCAGGCCGTGCGATTAATCGACGTGGAGAATTTCACTTCCGCGAAACCTCAGGGCTTTGGCAAGAAGAAAAATAGCAGCGATATTTTTCACTGTATTTAATACAAACCAGTCAGGCCTATGGAATAGTGCCTTAGAGTAGCTAATGTGTTGGCAAGCAAATGGATTGCGCGAAAGTTACAAATCAGGTGCTCGTAGTGCCAGTGTAATTCTATTTTTCTTGTTTATGGCACTATTCCCTTCACAACAGAATGCGAAACCGTTCGCTGATAACCTACTGTTAGAACGTTTACTCAATAAATACAATAATGAAGCGAAAAATCGCGGTATTGCGTTGAATGTATTGCTTGAGAGGTTGAATGAAAAGCCAGTCTCCAAAAAACTGATAGAAGTTAATCGTTTCTTTAATGCCTTTTATTATAAGGACGATATAGAGCTATGGGGCGTTAACGATTATTGGGCAACGCCGGAAGAATTTATCGGCCTCCACCAAGGTGATTGTGAAGACTATGTTATTTCAAAATACTTTGCCTTGCGCGCCTTAGGTGTAAAGGACGAGCAACTTTATTTGACTTATGTTAAGGCGACTAGAGAAAATGTGGCGCATATGGTGTTGAGCTATTTTGAAACACCGCAAGGCATCCCATTGGTTTTAGATAATTACGAATTGCGTATTATGCCAGCGGATAAGCGAACCGACTTACTGCCCGTGTATAGCTTTAACGCTAAATCGTTGTTTTTAACTAATGCATCAGCAGGTTTGGGGCAAGCACTACCCACCGACAAGGTCAAAAATAGTAAATGGGAAAAACTACTTACTAATATTGGTAAGGTAGACTCATGACTTTGTTTAAGCAGGTAGCCTTATTAGTCTCTTTAGTATTTTTGTTGCTGGTGATTGTAACGATCATTGGTGATTTTCGCAGATCCAGTGAGTTCTTAACAGGACAGTTGCAAACAACAGCACAAGATATGACGACGACTCTGGGTATCAGTATTTCAAATAGCGGTGCTAGTAGCGATATTGCATCGCTTGAAACATTGTTTAATAGTGTTTTCGATAGCGGATACTATACTCGCATTCAATTGGTAAATTCTGGCGGTGAAGTTATCCATAAAAAAGAACAAAGACTTGCTATTCGTAACGTCCCGAATTGGTTTATTTCTCTGATACCGTTACGTGAGGCAACGGGAACAAGCCATATTCAACAAGGGTGGCTGTTAGTAGGCGAGTTATCGATTACCGTTCACCCAGGTTTTGCTTATGTAAATTTATATAAAAGTTTAAAAGCGACCATATTATGGGCAATAGCATTATTTTTCACTGGAATGATATTGCTTTGGTTCTTACTGCATAAATTGATGAGCCCGCTAGAGAGTGTAAGGCAGCAAGCAGAAGCGATTCATGCAAATCAATTTATTCAGCAAAAAAAATTACCATCGACCCCAGAATTACGTCGTGTTGTCGAAGCCATGAACCGTATGATTGCCAAGGTGCAGAGTATCTTTGTCGATCAGCAACATGCTTTATCAAAATATCAAGACCTATTATATGTTGATAGTCTTACGGGTTTAGGCAATCACAAATATATTGTCAATCAGCTGGAACACAGCCTGTCAGAAGACGCAACAAGTTATGCCACCATAGCGATGGTTAAACTGCAAGGGGTTGATGCATTACGTGATAGTAAAGGATACGATGCAACAGATAGTATTATTTGTTTAGTTGCCAACTTATTGAGTACACATTGTATTGTAGATGCAGATGAAAAATGTGCGCGCCTTAGTGAACATGAGTTTGTAGTGTTAGCATGTGCAGAGCCTGATACAGTGATAGAGCGTATTCAAGCATGTTTTGACGATTTTAAAGAAAAATTCAGCACATTATCTGATAACAACCAAACGTCGTTAGTCGCTGGTGTAACGCGTCTGCAAATGGGTAGAATTGCAAGTGAAATATTAGCAGATACTGACTTTTCACTGACCCAAGCAGCTGTAAAAACCCCTTATTCAATTGTTGAAACCGCGCGTTCAGATATGCACCTACCGCAAGGTAAAATGCAATGGCGCGCATGCCTAAAGGATGCACTGGAAGGCAGGCGTCTTTACTTGGTGGGTCAACCAGTATTAAATAGTAAGGGTAATGTAGTTCAGAAAGAAGTCTTTGTTCGACTAAAAAATCAACACAATGAAACGATTTCTGCGGGTATATTTATGCCAATGGCTTTAGCACTTGGCTTTGGTTTGGAAGTCGATCGAGCTGCATTTAAGTTGTTAATAGATGCCGATAATGTGGGGCAAAATATCCCAGTTGCACTCAATCTAACCGCATCATTTTTTGATAAACATTGTGAGATTTCTCAAGAATTCTCTGATTTATTAGAAAAATTTTCTACATCGCCAAATATGCTTTGCTTAGAGGCGAGTCATACAATATTCAATCAATACCCATCAATGTGTATGCAAGTAGCTGATCGCCTGCGTGCGCTTGGCCATCAATTTGGTATTGATAATTTTGATTTAAAGGAATCATTAGGTGTTTTACAATCAATTCGCCCAAGCTATATAAAAGTTAATGCCAATATGCTGCTTGATTTAACATCGGAGGATATACTCAGTGCTTATCAAGCATTTCGTACCCTTGTCAAGACGCTGGATATCCAGCTTATTGCCGTCGGAGTAAGTTCGCAAGAAAGCTATGATTATTTACTTAAGTTAGGTATCGATGTAATGCAAGGGTACTTGCTCGAAGAGCCGAAAGATCTATTATGAGTGAAGCTAGCGTAAAGCTTCACAGCACACCTCAGCATGATCCGTTGTTGGAGTGTTTGGTTATTTTTGCAAAGCAGTTTCATCGCCCGGTTTCTGTCGATGCCCTGATATCAGGGCTGCCTGTTGAACCTGGTGCAGCTGGGCCTGAAATGTTTTCGATTAGCAGTTCAAAAGGACTATTTTCACGTGTAGCAAAACGTGCTGGCTTTGCCTCTAAATTGATTAAAAGAGATCTGTCGGAATTATCTGATTTATTGCTACCCTGTATCTTGGTATTAAAAGACCGTAATGCGTGTATTCTTGAGAGTATTGATTACGCAAAAGGGCAGGCGAAGGTTATCTTCCCCGAAGTAGGTGATGGCGAAGAGTGGATAGACATCGAACGCTTAAAGCAAGAACATACGGGCTTTGCTTTTCTCTTAAAACAAGAATTCACCCAGCGTAATCGTTCATTACGTTTAATTAATGCCAAAGACAGCCACTGGTTCTGGGGAACGTTAGCACATTCAAAAGAGATATTTTTCAGTGTTCTTCTTGCCTCTGCAGTAGCGAACTTGTTTGTCATTGCGACGCCGCTGTTTACCATGAATGTTTACGATCGTGTCGTACCTAACGATGCATTGGAAACACTATGGGTTTTGGCTATAGGTATCCTGATTATCTATATTTTTGATGCGTTGATGCGATTTATTCGTAATTATTTGCTTGAAATAGCCGGCAAAAAGAGCGACATCATTATGTCGTCTATTTTGTTTGAGCAAGTGCTTAACTTACGCATGGATCAGTGGCCAAATAGCGTCGGTGCCTTTGCCAACAATTTACGTGATTTTGAAAGCATCCGTAATTTCTTTACTTCTTCAACGATAGCCGTGCTTATTGATCTACCATTTGCGGTCATATTTTTATTGATTATCTGGTATGTCGGTGGCCCTTTAGTCGTTATACCACTGGTGATTATTACGGTGTTGTTACTCTATAGCGCGATACTAGTTAGGCCACTGCGTGACAGCATAGAAAGCACATTTGAGGCGTCAGCCAATAAAAATGCGCATTTGATTGAAACGCTAAGTTCAATTCAAACAATTAAGACATTGGGTGCTTCTCATCACTCGCAATGGGTATGGGAAGAATCGACAGGCCAAATTGCTCGGAAATCAATGCGAGCACGTTTATTATCAGGCTCAATTACAGTGACGACCAATCTGCTGGTGCAGACTAATACGATTGGCTTGATTATTTTTGGTGTTTATCAAATCAGTGATTCGCAACTCTCTCTTGGTGGTTTGATAGCCGTAGTCATGCTGTCATCACGTGCGGTCTCTCCAATGGGTCAGATAGCTAGCCTGATTACTAATTTTCAACAAACACGAACCGCCTATAATTCGCTAAATGAGTTAATGAATAAAGGTGTCGAACGCCCAGAAAATAAAAAGTTTGTCCGTCGCCCAACATTTGAGGGTGCCATTGATTTTCAACATGTTAACTTTTCTTATCCTGAAGCACAGCGTGCATCGCTCGTCGATATTAGTTTAAAAATTAAACCAAAAGAGCATGTTGGCATCATTGGCCGCGTTGGTTCGGGCAAGACCAGTATTACAAAATTAATAGTCGGACTCTATGCCCCAACAGAAGGATCTATTTCAATAGACGGCATTGATATCAATCAAATCGACCCGGCAGACCTACGTCATCATATTGGTTATCTGTCGCAAGATGTTGAGCTAATGCGTGGCAGTATACGTGACAATCTCGCGTTTAAAGACCTACATATTAATGATGACCGTTTATTAGAAGTTGCCGCAATTTCAGGTGTCGATCAATTCGTCAATAAACTACCTATGGGTTTTGATACGCCAGTCGGTGAGCAAGGTATTTTCTTGTCAGGCGGTCAACGTCAATCGATTGCGCTAGGCCGAGCTTTGTTGCTTGATGAGCCTATTCTAGTGCTTGATGAGCCGACCAACAGTATGGATAACACCACTGAAACAGCTATTAGGAAACGCTTAATGGATTACACGCGAGACAAGACATTGATACTTGTTACGCATAAAGCACCAATGCTTGCTCTAGTAGAGCGGATTATTGTTGTTGAAGATGGCCGCATCGTGCTAGATGGCCCAAAAGATAAAGTGCTAGCAGCACTTAAAGGAGGTCAAAGTGAACTTTGATCCTAAGCGTACGGCTAATGCACATCGTAATGATCAAGATATTGCCTATATGCGTAGTCTTTCTGCTGCGGTAATACAGCGTTCGCCACGCTATCTGATGATGATTGTATTGCTCATTGCTGCTTTAATTGGCGCAGCAATAGCTTGGATGAATTGGGCGCAGATTGATGTTGTAATACGCGGTAATGGCAAAGTAGTGCCAGCAAACCAGGTACAGCTCGTACAAAGCTTAGAAGGTGGTGTTATTTCTGCAATATTAGTTCGTGAAGGGGATGTTGTGAGCGCAGGCCAATCACTAATTAAAATTAGTGATATCGCATTCTCGGGATCATTTTCAGAGAATCGCCTAATTTATTACGAGCTAAAGGCAAAAAGTGCACGTCTACAGGCTGAGTCATCAGGTACCGAGTTTGTGCGAGATGAGGAGCTGGAGAAAGCAGCGCCGTCCTTGCTTAATTCCGAGCAAAGTCTATTTAAGAGTAACAAGCAGCAGCTTGTTGAGACACTCAGCATCTATAAAGAACAAATCAATCAACATAATATCACCTTAAAAGAGGCGCAATCAAAGCAGCGTCAGTTAAAAAAGTCACTTAATTTAGTTAGAAAGGAAATAACAATTAAAGAGCCATTAATGCAGCGACGCATTATTAGCGAAATCGATTTTTTACAGCTACAGCAACGCGAAGCTGAGCTAGAAGGTGAGCTGGAAACGGTGGGTATTTCTATTCCTCGGATTCGTTCTACAGCAAAAGAATCGCAGCGCACCTTGGCGCAGAATAAACTTGATTTTCGTAATAAGGCAAAATTAGAACTCAATCAAATTTCTGCGGAAATCTCACGTTTGGCTGAAGCACAGGCAGCATTGCAAGACAGAGTACAGCGAACGACACTACGCTCACCTGTGGATGGTGTCGTACAGCGTTTATATACCCATAGCATTGGTGGCGTTGTATCACCAGGCAGTGATGTACTTGAAATTATACCCAGTGGTGATGCCTTGGTGGTCGAAGTTCAAATAAAGCCTGCGGATATTGCTTATATCGACGTCGGTCAAAAGGCGAGAATCAAATTCTCAGCCTATGATTTCGCCATTCATGGCAGTATTGAAGGTGAAGTTAGTCTTATCAGCGCTGATACCATCACAGATGAAGATGGTGCAAGTTATTATGTGGCAAAAATTGTGCCTGATAGACCTTATGTCGGCAGTGAGTCGTCGCCGTTACCAATTAAGGTAGGGATGACCAGTGAAGCCGATATTATCACTGCTAAAAAATCTATTCTTGAATATTTATTGAAGCCAATTTATCGCGGTTTGAATAAGGCGGCAGTAAACTAGTGTTCTATCCACGTGATAATTGCGGATTCAGCGCTCCTGTGGTCTCCCACAGTAAGGCGCAGTGCGAAGGCAATGGTCATTCCCTTGTCGAGTACTGGAACGCAGTTGCGGGAGACCACAGGGACGCCCTTCGGGTTAGCTTGTCAACGCCCACGGACTGCGTTTCGCCTCTTGACAAGGGAATGGCCATTGCCTGCGAGATGCGCCTTGCACCCCAAGGGCACGTAGCCGTGGGCGTTGACAAGCTAACTGAACTCGCAATTATCACGTGGGTAGAGCACTAATGTTATTAGTATGCTCTCAATCAAATTCGTTTAATCGTCACATTAAAAGTGTGTTTGGCGATCAGGTCACTGTACGATCGCGCTTACTCGAACCGAATATCGATAGCGGCAAGTTACAGATTATTCATGCGTCATCTTATGTCAATCAGTTTGCGGATTGGGTTGATGCATTTGTGCAATCGACACCTGTCGTGGTGGTAGTTACTGCTGATGTGCCTAATGTTGAGGAAATGCTCAACTATGCTCATCATGGTGTAAAGGGTTATTGCAATAGCTTTATGGCAGAACCCTATTATAAGCAATTACAGCGATTATTAGAAAATGACCAAACCTGGTACCCTCCCTCATTGCTGGCTAAAGCACTTGATGTTGCACGCAAGAGTTTAAACCGATCATCCGCTTTCAGTACGTTAAATCAACTGACATCACGTGAAAAAGAAATTTCGTTTGCCGTGGCAGATGGCAATAGCAATAAAGCCATTGCGCAACAGCTCGGTATTGTCGAACGTACTGTAAAGTCGCACCTCACCCATATTTTCGAAAAACTACAGGTAAAAGACCGTGTCGCGCTAGTAATTTATCTCAATCAATTCCACTTCAGACGAGAAGATAAAGTCGGCGCACCCTGATTTTCTCACCAAAAAGTCACTCACCCTATCTTTGCTAGTACCTTAGTACGATACACAGAATCATTTCTTACCCTTATTCTTAGCCTACTTATTAATAGGTTCACGTTATGGCAACTAAAAATATTGGAATTATCACCGAGTTAAGCGGCAGCGCCGAGGTTCGTAGCGCTGAAGGTATTATTAAGATCATTAACATCGGAGATATTGTTCACGACGGTGATGTGTTGATTACCGGTATTGGTACCGACGTCGTTATTTTATTTAACAGTGGCCGCGAACTTGAGATAGGTGAAAAAGCCGAAATCTTGCTCGATGAAACAGTCTCATATGATTTAGGTGTCTTTGATGATGCCCAGGTCGATCAAGTGATCGCCTTACAGCAATCTATCGTAGACGGCATTGATCTTGCCAACATTGAAGCGCCTGCTCTAGGCAAACAAAATCAAGATGAAGCACATGCGCTTGGTCAAACATCGATTTACGATCGCGAAGGAAGGGAAGGCATTGTCGATACTGATGGTACTCCATTTAGCTTTGGCCGAGAATTTACCGATTTTGAAGACATTATTGGTGCAGATGAATTACCAGCCTTTGATGTTAACGGTAATCAAGTAAATATTCTTGTACCGCCATCCGGTCCGGTGGCGAGCATCACGCTGGAT
>CAYUKF010000014.1:0-3634 GCA_964445215.1 uncultured Thiotrichales bacterium | reverse complement strand
TCAAGTAAATATTCTTGTACCGCCATCCGGTCCGGTGGCGAGCATCACGCTGGATGCTGATATCACCCCAGACGACATTATTAACGCGGCCGAAGCGGGTCAGATGATAGCCATTAGCGGCAGTGTGGGTGGCGACGTACAAACGGGTGACACCGTCACTCTGACCGTGAACGGCATGACCTTTACCGGGGCAGTCGATGGCAACGGAATGTTTAGTATCGATGTGCCGGGCGCAGTTTTAGCGGCTGATGGTGATATGACCATTGAGGCCAGCGTGACCACCAGCGATGGTGCGGGCAACAGCGCGACGGCGACGGATACCGAAGGCTACGGTGTGGATGTCACGGGCCCCACTATTAATGCTCAGAGCTTTGATTACACAGAGAATCAAGTGGCTGATGCTATTGTTGCGACTGTTACTGCTAGTAATGGAGCGGTCGTTTATCAGTTTGATAATGGTACCCAGCTTAGTGATGATGGATTTTTCAATATTAATAATAATGGTGAAATATCTATTACGGTTGTGGGTGCGGCCGCAGACGTTAATGATTTTGAAGTTGGAGCAAATACGGAAACTTATAATGTTGTTGCATTTGATGCGGTAGGTAATAGTAACTCGACGGTTATCACATTAAATGAGTTGAATGTTAATGAGTCACCAGTAATATCTTCTGTAGATTCCGCTATTGTGTCAGAGGAAGGTTTGGCCACAGGTATTGCCGATACTGCTGGTAACCCAACTGATACGACTGATAATTCAGTGTTTACTGGCACATACAGTGCCACGGATGTTGACAATAGCGCATTAACGGCAACATTTACTGGTTCAGCACCTACGGGTCTTACCTCTGGTGGTCAAGCTGTAACGTTCGCGCTCAGTAATAGTGATCAGGCGCTTACAGGTTCTGCGGGTGGTAGTGATGTTATTCGTCTCGACATTGATAACAATGGTGGTTATCAGGTGACATTGCTTGGATCACTGGATCATCCGCCAGGTAATGGTGAAAACCTTCTCGACTTTGACGTTGGTATCCGCGTTAGTGATGGAGAAAATTCAACCGATGATATGATCAACGTTACAGTTGAAGATGATAGTCCTATAAGTGGTAACCTGGATGTGTCTTTGATTATCCCGCCATCAAATACCAATCTTAGTTTTATTATTGATATCTCGGGTAGTACAGGCGGTACGGCTCCAGTAGATGATGGTAATGGTGGTACAGTCAACGTTGAGATTTTGCAGTTAGAGCTGCAAGCTGTGCGTGATGTTATTCAAGCTTACACAAACCTTGGTGAAGTGCGTGTTCAATTTACAGCATTTAGCACCGGGTCAAGCTCACTAGTAACCTGGGTCACTGCTGCAGAAGCGCTGGCGTTAATTGGTGATGGTAGTGCGGCTCAGCGAGATGCGATCTTTACTGTAGGTGGTGGTACTAATTATGATGTAGCCGTAGCCGGGTTTCAGTCTGCTTTTTCAGCTTCTGGTGCACTGGATGACAGTGACCCGACGGTGACGAATGTATCTTATTTTCTTTCCGACGGTGTGCCGCAGACAGGAGGTGGCTCTACAGGATCACAGGGTATAACCGGCGCTGAAATTACTGCCTATACGACCTTTCTGGTAGCGAATGATATCGATGCCTTTGCTGCTGGTTTCGTTGGGGCTAGCCAAGGTCCTCTGGACCCGCTTGCCTATAACGGCATCGATGATACTGAGCGCGATGGCGTGGTTGTTGCTGACGCCAGCACCTTGGCTGATACACTGCTATCGACAATAGATTCAACCGCCAGCGGTAACTTGTTTGGATCATTGGACAACGCGTTTGGTGCTGATGGTGGGGTGACCATGTCGATAACGCTCGACGGGGTGACTTATGCCTATGACCCAATAGCGGACACCATTACACCAAGTAATGGCGGTGCAGTTATCTCAGGCTCGATGTTAGATGTAATAACCAGTAATTCGGGCAACCTGAGTTTTGATTTTACTACAGGTCAATATGAGTACTCAGCAGACCAAAACCTGTCGCTAAATACTTCTATAGAAGAAATTATTGATTATATTTCAGTTGACAATGACGGTGATCAAACCAGCGGTACCATTACCCTGACGGTTGTTCGCGGTGCTGATAGCGATAATGATGGCATTATTGATGCGGTTGATATCGATGATGACAATGACGGTATTATCGACACGGACGAAGATGCATTTTTGGTGGTATCACCATTCACTACGACGACGACCAATTCCAATATTCCACCAGATGGCAGCGGTACGGCAACTCAGACAATTAATTTATCGTCGTTTGGTGTGGCGATAGGGTCAACAGTAACCATTAATAACGTGTTTGCACGTGGTGATATTAATAATGATGCTCCGAATGAGTTTTTTAATCTTACATTTGTTAACTCTGATGGTAATGGCACAGATACCATTGTTGCTGATTTACAAACACCATTGAATGGTGGTGTGGAAGATACTATGTTCCGAGCTGTTATCACACCGGTAAATTTGACAGTGACAGTTGTTGATATTGGTGGTGGTGTCCCTGGATTTGTTGTACAGGGCATCACTGGCAGTGGTGTTGGTGGTGTTGGTGTTGGTGGTGTTAACGGCGTAGATTACCGTTTTGATATTGCTGGCAGTGGACTTGGCAACGATGCCGATGGCGACGGTATCATCAATAGCCTTGATGTTGACAGCGATAACGATGGCATTCTCGATAATGTCGAAGCGCAACCTCTTAGCAGTTACGTTGCGCCAAGTGGAATTGATGCCAACAATGATGGGCTAGATGATGCCTATGGTTCTGGTTTAACCCCAGTAGATAGTGATAATGATAGTGTGCCTGACTTTATTTCACTTGATAGTAATGGCGATGGTACGCTGGATGGCCAAGATGCAGCCACAGCAGGCAATGACAGACTGGTGGGTGGCGATGCAACTAACGATACGCTAGATGGACTTGCCGGTGATGACCAGTTATTTGGATTGGATGGGGATGATTCTTTGGTCGGTGGTGCTGGAATAGACTTCATTTATGGCGGTCAGGGTGATGACACGCTTACCGGTGGTAGTGAAGACGATACTTTCGTCTGGCGTAATGGTGACCAGGGTACGACAGGTGCCCCAGCTAATGACGTCATTACTGATTTCACGGTTGGTGTCGGGGGTGACACACTTAACCTAGCAGATTTATTGCAGGGTGAAGAGAGCAGTGACCTCACTGACTATCTTAATTTTCAACAAAATGGTAGTGACACTGTCATCAGTATTGACACTGATGGTAGCGGTACCTTTGAGGCAAGCCAAAACATCACGTTAAGTGGTGTTGATTTAACCGCTGGTGGTTCGCTTAGTGATCAACAAATTGTTGATAGTTTGTTGGCTACTGGTAATCTGATAGTAGATTAATATTTGCTAGATTCACTACTGTCCCGTTAATTTTTCACTGTCATGCTGGGCGGGTTCTGGCATCTGGTAAGTTGAGTTCTTATCAACCCCCGAGGTTATCAAACCAAAAAAACCTGCATAAGGCAGGTTTCTATGATTTGGTGCGCCCGGAGAGATTCGAACTCCCGACCGCCTGGTTCGTAGCCAGGTACTCTATCCAGCTGAGCTACGGGCGCGTTT
>CAYUKF010000013.1:18941-20129 GCA_964445215.1 uncultured Thiotrichales bacterium | reverse complement strand
CTTGCACCCCAAGAGCCTGCCCCCCGTGTCAAGCACGGGGCAGGCTCCGCGAAGGCGTGGGGGCAGGCTCATATCGACCCCGAATTACGCTCAGCACTAAGCACTGCGGTGAATGATGCCAGCACTTTTGATGACCGCTACGCCGCTGAAGTCTGGTTACTCGACATGTCCAGCCGTTTGCAAAAACGCCTTAAAACAACTGAAAAGTGGTCTGGGCTGGCATTATGGAAGGATCCACAACAACGCATCCGTTTTCTGCGTGCCGTACACGAAGAGGCCTCGCGAGCTGAATTACCACCAGAGCTGGTGCTGGCATTAATTGAAGTCGAAAGTAATTTTGACCCCTGGGCCTTCTCCTATGCTGGCGCCCGCGGGATAATGCAAATCATGCCTTTCTGGCTTAATGAGATTGGTCGACCCGATGATAACTTGTTCGATGTTCAAACCAATCTGCGTTTTGGCTGCACGATTTTGAAGTTTTATATCGACAAGGAAAAAGGTGACAAGGTGAAAGGCCTTGCCCGTTACAATGGCAGCACGGGCAAAACCTGGTACTCAGAACGCGTGTTTAAAGCCTTACGCGAACGTTGGTATCGTTCTTAACCTTATAAAAACACTGGGGCAAAATTAAGGGGTAATCATTGCCTCAAGCTTGGCACTATCTTCATCGGATACCTTGTGTGCAATTCTGCCGACGATCTCCATAAAAACTATCAAATCTGCATCACCGCCATCGGCTCGCAGATCGCTAATTAATGTTTCCAGTTTGGCCTTATCGGCATCGGACGGGAAGTGTTCAATGTCCTTCACTATTGCCATTGTTGCTGCCAAAGCCGCGCCGTTAACACTACTGTCCATGGCATCGATATACGTCGTCAACGCCGATTTCTCTGCCGAGGATGGATGGTGATTCATGCCTTTAACAATCTGCATGGTCGCCTTTAAGGCGCTGCTGTAACTGGTGTCAGCCATCGCATTATCTGGCGTGTCTGACGTTGAATCAGAGTCAGATTGTGAACAGCCCGATAAAGTCAAAAATATGCTTGCAAACAAAACTAAAAATAGTTTTTTCATTTTACTCTCCTGATTGCCTATTCATTGCTAGGCAGTTATAAATTGATCCGGTATTTCTATCTCCAGCGACTCACATTCAACATCGTCTACCCTGGCCATAGGCGAGCCTTGTGT
>CAYUKF010000013.1:0-18841 GCA_964445215.1 uncultured Thiotrichales bacterium | reverse complement strand
TCTCCAGCGACTCACATTCAACATCGTCTACCCTGGCCATAGGCGAGCCTTGTGTCAACCAACTTCTTAGCTTGGCCAAATTCTGCGGCTCGCCACAAGCAACCACCTCAACACGACCATCGGACAAGTTTTTCGCATGACCCGTTAAACCCAAACTGATCGCTTGCTGATGCGCTGAAGCCCGAAAGAAAACTCCCTGCACTCGGCCTGATACAATACAACGCATACATTGCGACATTGCACTATATTAACAGCAGACAGACAACAACATGGCCACACACCGTATAGAAAAAGACAGTTTAGGGGAGCTAAAGGTTCCCGCCGATGCCTGGTACGGCATACAAACCGCGCGTGGCATCGATAATTTTCCGATTAGCGGCCGTAAACCAGACCGTGACTTTATCCAGGCACATGTCACCATTAAGCGCGCCGCAGCTAGCGTCAATAAGCAACCCGACTGGCTAGACGACACACTGAGCCAAGCTATTATCGATGCCTGCGATAAGATTCTTGCTGGTGAATACCTCGACCAATTTGTCATCGATCGTTTTCAGGCTGGTGCTGGCACCAGCCACAATATGAATAGCAATGAAGTCATCGCCAACTTAGCCAATGTCGCCCTCGGTGGCGAACGCGGTGTTTATAACCCCGTTAACCCTAATGACCATGTCAACATGGGACAAAGCACCAACGACACTATTCCCACAGCGATACGCTTGACTGCACTTAAAAAACTGCCACGCTTATTGACCGCTGTCGATACCATGGCCGGTGAATACGAACGCCTAGCAAAAGACAATAAAGACAGTGTTAAAAGTGCACGCACCCACCTGCAAGACGCCGTGCCGACAACCATAGGTCGCGAGTTCGCTGCCTATGCCTGGATACTGCGTCGTTGCAGCCAACGTTTAGCCCACTGCAAAACCGCCCTGTGTGAAATTGGCCTGGGTGGCAGCGCCGCTGGCACAGGGCTTAACACCTCACCTGATTATACTCACCGCGTTGCTGCCGAATTAGCACACCTTACCGATAACCCCATTGTTGCAGCCGATGATCTCGCCGGTCAGATGCAATCAATGACTGATCTACAAGCCTTATCGTCGGAAATACGCAATCTCGCCCTGGAACTCACCCGCATCTGTAATGACATGCGCTTATTGGCGTCAGGCCCGCGTACCGGGTTAGGTGAAATTTGCTTGCCTGCCGTGCAACCGGGTTCCAGCATTATGCCAGGCAAGGTTAATCCGGTTATGTTTGAAATGCTTAATCAGGTTTGTTATCAAATACTTGGTCAGGACCATGCCATTGCCAGCATGACACAGGCAGGCCAACTCGAACTTAATGTAATGATGCCTGCGCTCGGCTCAGCCTTGTTCGATGCCATGGAATGGCTAAGCAACGCAATCAAGGCTACCAGCGAAAAAAATCTCAAAGGCCTCACCGTCGATACCGCACGCTGCGCTACATTTTTGCATACCAGCGTTGCACTTGCTACCTTGCTTAACACACATATCGGTTATACCGCTGCTGCCGAAATTGCCAAAGAATCAGAAAAATCAGGGCGCAACGTACGTGATATCGTTACCGAAAAAGGGCTAATGAACGGTGACGATTTTGATGCGCTGGTACTGCGTGCTGCGCGTGATGGAAAAATCGATTAAACAATAAATTGCCTAATTAAGTTGTCGGAGGATAAAAGTATGAGTGTGACTATTTATCACAATCCACGTTGTTCAAAATCACGTCAAACCTTGGAGCTGATTCGTAATAAAGGCATTGAACCTGAAATTATTGAGTATCTCGATACGCCGCCAAGTGCAAATAAAATGGCACAGCTATTAAGCCTGCTCGGTATGGAACCTGTGCAAATCATGCGCAAAGGCGAAGCTATTTATAAAGAACTGGGCTTGAAGGATACTGATCTCAGTCATACCAAATTAATCAAAACCCTGATCGAAAACCCAAAGCTGATTGAGCGCCCTATTGTTGTTAATGGTGATAAAGCCGCATTGGGCCGACCACCAGAAAACGTCCTGGCCATTTTGTAAACAGGCTTGTAAACGGAAACCCATTAATAATGCGCCCATTAAAAAAAATTCTAGTGCTCTACTACAGCCGCTATGGCAGCGTCGCACAAATGGCCAACCTCATCGCACGCGGCATCGAAGAAGTAGAAGGCATGGAAGCGGTAATACGCACTGTGCCTGCTATTTCAGCAAACTGTGAAGCAAGCGAAAGCGACATCCCCACAGACGGCTCGCCTTATGTTAGCGCCGAAGATTTAGATAACTGCGTAGGACTCGCGCTTGGTAGCCCCACGCGTTTTGGCAATATGGCCGCCGCATTAAAATACTTCTTAGATGGCACCGGCCCACAATGGATGTCGGGCACGTTAATCAACAAACCCGCCTGTGTCTTTACTTCAACATCGTCCATGCATGGCGGCCAGGAAAGCACCTTACTGTCGATGATGAACCCCTTGATCCACCACGGCATGATCATAGTCGGCCTACCTTATTCGGAACCCGCCTTAACCAGCACACAAACTGGCGGCACACCCTATGGGGCAAGCCATACAGCAGGGCATGATGGCAAAAACCCTATCAGCGAAGATGAGAAGGCATTATGCATTGCGCAGGGCAAAAGGCTGGCGCAAATAGCTAACAAGATTAGTTAGTGCGGCATTCATCTGCATATAAACCAGGTCGGTCAAATCCACTATAGCCCTCGTTATAGTGTGCAAATCCAGGCACCAATAGAAATACTTGATCTGGGACAATTTCGGGCCTATCCTAACCAGGATTTTGTATTTTACGTGCGGTATCACTCGCCTTTGATCACCATAGAGAAATACAGTAATCAGTGATCCAGGGACTGACTAATTTAACGGATAATATGGAGGTTCAACAATGAGCAAATGTCCTGTACAACACCACGGTATGAGCAAAGCAAAAGGCTGCTCCCATGCACGCCTTGGTAACTTTGGTAAACTTTTCCCTAAACTCAACGGACTGGCAGTCAGTGAGGAGCAGGCCGCAGCACTAGGTGGCTCAGGCTCGCCTATGGACGATCAAGACGATTCAAGTGGTGATAGCAAAATACCCGCCGGCTACACTTTTTTCTCACAGTTCATCGACCACGACATTACGCTGGATACCACCTCCGATATCGAGGGTGAGCCACTATCCAATGCGGCTATTGAAGCATTACCTAATCTACGGACGCCTACCTTGGATTTGGACTGTGTTTATGGCTTTGGCCCTGAGGCGAGCCCACACCTCTACGAAGGCGCTACTGCGCCTGGACGGCTGCTAACTGGTAACAGCGGCAACCCTGATGACCTGGCTCGTAGCGAAAATGGCACAGCGTTGATTGGCGACCCACGTAATGATGAGAATATTTTCCTCTCGCAGATACAATTATTGTTTATTCGCTTTCATAACAAAATTTATGACAGCCTGGTGTCTAGTGTGTCGCCGGAAAATCGTTTTGAAGAAGCCCAGAAAATAACTCGTTATCATTATCAATACCTGGTAGTTAACGATTTGCTTGCGCGAATTTGTGACACAAAAATTTTCAACTTCGCCATGAAAAAGCCTGGTTTCCCTTTGATTTACAAAGCAGACAAACACCATAACCTACCTATGCCTGTTGAGTTTAGTGTTGCTGCATACCGTTTCGGTCACACTACTGTACGCTCACGCTATGCCGTCAATAGCCTTCACCCTGAGGTGGAACTCTTTGATGAACGTTTTGGTACCGAAGGGTTTACCAGTCTGCCAACGGACTTGGTTGTGGATTGGCGGTTTTTACTGGAAGTAGATAAGTGTATTCCACCGCTATTGACCAAGGCATTTGATCTAAAATTCCCCAGTGAACTTATCAATATGCCCGATAATATCGTTGGCCGTGATGCCAGCGATAACCTTCGCTCTCTTGCCTTTCGTAATCTACTCAGGGGCAATGCCTTATCACTGCCTTCTGGCCAAGCCGTAGTCAAAGCGCTTAAGGCCGCTGGCTATCCGATATCCATCAATTTTGCCCCACTCAAACTCGACAAAGTCATCCCCCATGGCTGTAGTCAGCTTGCCAAAGAAACCCCTTTGTTTTTCTATTTAATGAGAGAGGCGGGAACATTAGGTAAAGGGCGTAACTTGGGGCCTGCTGGGTCTGCTATTTTGCTGGAAGTGTTTCTAGGTATACTCAAGCATTGTGGCACAAGCTTTCTCAGTCAGAAAAACTGGAAACCATCAGCGTGTATCGCAGGTAGAGGTGGCAAATTTGAACTCGCTGACGTTGTGAGATTCGTTCAAAGCTAATCTTGCATCATTAGAATATGCTGGCGCGACACTATGGCCAGCATATTCATTACTGGTCATTAACAGAGCTAAAGATATCTCTCTGGGTTAGCTCCTGTGAACTATTTTAGCTGTGAGACATTTTTGTTCCAGAGCTATACTTTGGCAGTGGTGGCTACCACGTGCCTTAAGAATATCAATATCAAGGCCACCTTCTTGTCTGATGTGCAGTTGTAGGCGCAAGGCAGCCCAGGTACTCTGCCGAATAGCACGATCGTCGGTCGTGATGCGATAAAGACCTAATAATGACTCTCCCTCTCTAGCAGCAGCTTGCAGGCGGCGTACTGCACTGTTATTAAGCCCACCTCCCCGAATACTCGGAGTACCCAAAACATTGGGCCACCACAAAGCCATGCCACATTCGCGATTACGTAATGCCTTTTCTAAGGTACACAGGGTGTCTTGTTCATCATCCAGCGACAACCAACGTATGTAGTCTAAATCGATCCCGGCATTGGCCAATATAGGTACATAGGACAAATATGGGGCGTCAGCAATGATGACGTGGCGTTGCTCTTGTGTCATACGCTTGATCACAGGCAACCATAATCCAAGTTCACCAACATCCATACCAGGAATCATTACCTCTACTACGGCTCCTGGCGGCCATCCGCCTGTCGGCAAGGCTTGATCAAGCTCATCAAAACCGGTACTCATACTACGAACACAGCCATTATAAGTTTGCCCACGCCACAGTGAGGGGGCTGCATTCAACACACTTTCTAATTGACTCGTCATCATCACTTCACCTGCTTGTCTTAAGCTCATTGTCTAATCAGGCCAACCATGCGGCCTTCTATAGCAAAGGCTTGCTCACGTAAATCAACGCGAATAGGGTCGAAATCAACATTTTCTGGCAATAAGGTGACAATATTACCGCGTTGACGAAAGCGCTTCACCGTCACTTCTTCATCAATACGTGCAACAATAATCTGGTTGGTCTCTGCCACCTTGGTCTTATGTACTGCGAGTAAATCGCCGTCGAGAATACCGATCTCGCACATACTCATGCCTTGCACGCGCAAAAGATAATGCGCCTGCGGATGAAATACGGTATGAGCAACATCAATATGCATTTCGATATTCTCTGCCGCTAATAATGGTGCACCTGCTGCAACCTTGCCGACGACGGGAATACCCGTTTCCTCAAGTAAGGTAATGCCACGTGAATGTCCTCCCAGCTCAATATAGCCCTTACGTTGCAAGGCGTTAAGGTGTTGGTAGGCCGCATTATCAGAGCGATAACCCATATACTCTGCAATCTCGTGCATGGTCGGCGGCATCTGCCACTCTTGTAGGCATTCGCGGATAAAGTCGAGAATTTGACGCTGTATTTCAGTTAATTCTTGCATAATTATTTAATACTGTATTTTTATACATGTGAATGTATAGTTATACAGATATACAAAAAATGCAAGATTTATTTCTGGATAGCAGGTAAAGCTGCCCGATAGATGAGCACTAAATAGAGAAAGTATTCGCTTTTCTGATAATATTGATAATGATCGATTTCATTGGTCTACATGCATAGATAATCCTCACTCAGCATCATTTGACCGAGGGTTATCTATAAGCCCACAAGGCGAGCAGAGTTAACTATAATCAGGTGATGAATATGCTTGTTTTTCTTCACCTTCAACAATCGGCTTAAGAAAAATCTCAACGCGCCGATTCAATGCGCGCCCTGCTTCGTTGGCATTGTTTTCACGCGGCTCATATTCGCCACGCCCTTCCGTCAGTAAACGCGACACTTGGACGCTACGATCAACCATATAATCTGCAACTGATTGAGCTCGTCGCTCAGAGAGTTGTTGGTTAAAGCCATCGCTACCCACGTTATCAGTGTGCCCAACCACATGCACGACGGTACGGTTATACTTATTGATTACATCGCTTAGTTTATCTAGCGTTGGATAAAAAGCAGTCTTGACATCATCTTTACCAAAATCAAAAGACACTTCGCTATTAAGACTTAGTTTTAAGGTGTCATCTTTAAGACGCTCAATCTCTATCGCATTCTGAGCTTCCTCATCGGCCAAGGCTTCTTCAAACTCTCTTTGCTGCTTGTCCATATAGCCACCGACAGCACCACCCACAATGGCACCTGCCACTGCACCAACCACCTTACTTGAGTTATGGTCATCATCAATTTGATGACCCAAAATAGCGCCAACAACTGCGCCAATACCGGCACCTGTCTTAGCACGTTTATTCGGGTCATCTGTCGCACAAGCAGCTACTGCAACCAGCATTGAAATCGCTAGTATTGTCTTGGCCAGTATTTTGTAGGGTCTTTTCATGATTGTCTCCAATCTCATCACGCCTGGGTATTTCAGGCAATTTTATAGTTTGGTAACATCTGATGCGTCATGGGACCTGATCTTACAGACATATCAGAGCTTCCCTTGATTATAAGCACAACAGCAAAGCAATCCGCCAAAGCAATCACACAATGCAACCTTGGCTAATAATTCGTAACGATGGCGTATTAAGGTATCAAATAAGCACTGTATGCTTGCTGAACCGTATTTTACGGTCTTCACATAAAGCGATAAGAAATATTTAAAATCAATAGTTTATGCTTGTTAAAAATAGCATCTACATAGAAAAATGTCCTAACGCGCCACCAAATATTTATCAAGATGATTGGCAAATGCCATGCGGTCTTTTTGACTTAAAGCTGGCGGACCTCCTGTATCAATACCGCTGGAACGGAGTGTATCCATAAAATCGCGCATTGTTAAACGGCCTTTAATATTTTCTTTCGTATAGAGCTCACCACGCGGACTTAATGCGACACACCCTTTATTAATCACATCGTTTGCCAACGGGATATCACTGGTTATTACCAGATCGCCTAGCTTCACTCGCTTAACGATTTCGTTATCGGCAACATCAAAACCCGCGCCGACTTGCACAAACTTAATCACCCCTGATTGCGGCACACGAAGAGACTGATTGGCCACTAAAGTAACCACTATACGGGTACGCTCTGCGGCACGAAATAATATTTCTTTTATCACTACCGGACAGGCATCAGCATCAACCCATATCTTCATCTCCCATCTCCCGGAAAATATTTTTTCTAGCTTTAATTGTTCTCACAACCAAAAGCTATTTTGCTATCATTCCCATATGTAAAAATCATAAAAAGAACAGGGATTATAACGTGAATATATAAAAAATTTCCTGGCGCCCTTGTCATGAAATCTGCAATACAGAGTACATAAATATTATGGCTAAAAAATATAACTTACCTTCTGGTGCAGAACGCTTAACTATTAAGTTATATTTACATTTTTACGATAAGTCCTTATATTGCCCCACCGAAAAATCTATTGCTCAACTATGTGAAGACGAGCTTAAGAAATTTAACTCATATTCCAGTAAAAGAAAAAAAGAATTCTTGTTGGGTCGGTTGCTACTAAGGTTCGCAATTCAACAACACTATGGCTTTACTGAACCTTTGTATACTATCGAACGTGATGGATTGCCACCTCTTGTTCCTTTTGCTGAAGAACACAATCTGCACTTTAGCATTAGCCATTCACACTGTGTTATCGGTATATCAATGATCGAGTTCGGTGGTGATATTTCATTAGGCTTGGATATCGAACATATCAAGCCGATCAAAAATTTCGCTACAACCGATTTTTTTTGCAATGAAAATCAAATAAAGGATATTAATAGCGAAAAAATCTTACCTAAAAAAATGGCACTGTATTATCATTATTGGACACAAAAAGAAGCCTATATTAAATCACAAGGCAAGGGAATATTTTCATCCAAGCTAAAAGAACTGGAGTTTTTCCCTTCACAAAACATCACGAACACTACATTATCCACAACAGAAATCCAAAAAGAACATGCTGCGCAAGACCATTACAAGACTTCAATTTACTGCTCTAAACCACACCAACTGAAAACAAAAATTGTCGCTCTCGGGGAGGCAGGTATTTTCGGCGACACGCAAAAAATTTCTCCTTATTGGCAAACATTCCGTTTATGCAAATAAACTATTCTGTCTCTTTGCGAATCAAATCATGATAAAGGTCAACAAGGCGTTGCCTGGGTAATTTACCATTATCTTCACGCGGCAATGATAAAACTAAAAAAATGGGCCTCGGCACAAAAGCACTGTCCAGGTGAGACCGAAAATGATCGGATAAATCTTGCTTACTTATGCCGGATTTTAACACCACCAAAGCTACTAAGCGCGGAACCGCTCTATCTTGCTGGGGGAAAAACACTATCCCGTCAACCAAACCTGGAAATGCCTGCAATACTTGATTGATTTCATAAAGCGAGCCTCGCTTGCCAGCGATATTAATCATATCTGTGGCTCTGCCCTCTAAACAAAATTGCTTTTCGCCCACCATGGCAACCGTATCCTGTAATTCTGTCGCATTCAAAATATGTGCGGCGCTAACCATCACTTTTTTGTCCGATTTTATTGTAAATTCAATACCATCAAAGCAATTCCATACTTCATTGTGCGCCGTGTCACGAAACGCCATAGAACCGATCTCGCTGCAACCATATATTTCCCTTAATTGTGCGCTGAAATACTTTTCAGTCTGCTGTGCCAGGTTTTGACTTAGCGGGGCGGTTGCACATAATACTCTGTCAACAGACAATAAATTCATTGGACTAGCAACCAACGCACGCAAATGCACTGGTGTCGACACCAGCATTTTAGGGTTTGGCAATGCAGTTAATATCGCTTTAATATCTTCAGGAAAAAGAGGCTTGCTATCAACCACGCACACGTTTGTCATAAGCGCCAATAAAATGGATGTTTCTAACCCCCACATGTGTTGACCGGGCATGGTAGCAAGTTGATAAAACGTACCTATATTATTAGGCACCATGTATCGACGATTAATTTCAGTACTGGCTGTAAGCGTACCCCACGTTTTCTCAATGGGCTGCGAATTGCCTGTTGATCCTGAAGTAAAGCTGATAACCGCAAGATGATCTGCTGCAATCAGCGGCACCTCAAAATCATCACTACCAAGTAAAGTAAGAGTAGATAAATCTAACTGCGGAAATTCTTTCCCTGACTGAATTCCTGATTCTGGCAAGCCCCTATCATGGATAACATAGCTATTGCCATAACGTTTATGCAGTGCTTTTTGCGTGACGGTATTTTTATTTGATGGCAGTAGATTAGTTTGCTTGCGCACTATCGCTGCACACAAAGAAACCATAAATAAATAGCGATTACTGCACAGGTTGATAGCATATTTATGTTCAGGCAGCCTTTTCGCTAACCGTTTTACATGACCTAAAAATTGCTCAACAGTGATCTCACCTTGATGGCCATTCAAGATCCCTAACGGGCGATGAATATACGCAATATTTTCTTGTCGGTGACGCTGAATTAACGGAATAGTTGCGTCATGTATGCGATTGTCCATGTATCGCAGAATTACTTGTTTTGTTCAACAAATTCGCACAAGGTTCGCAAAGAGGTAAATGCCTTTTGAGTGCCCTCTTCTTCAGCTTGCATTTGCACCTTGTATTTCTGTGAAATTGCCAAAGCTATCTCTAACGCATCAATAGAATCCAGACCCAGCCCCTCTCCAAACAACTGCTCATCAGGTTCAATATCCTCTGGCTCTATGTCTTCCAGGTTTAAGGCATTGACAATTAAATGCGCCATTTCCTGCTCCGCTTTTGTCTGTGTTATCACATTTATTTCTCTCTTTAATAATAAAACTTTATTTCAAGAGCCCCCATAAAAGCCCCTTTATTTTTTAAACATGTAGTTTAAACTACAGCACAAGGAAAATAGGATAAAAATCAATAATTTTTAGCTGCTAAGCTAACCACATCAGCAAAAATAAACTTTAATATCCATGAAACCCCAGGCCGGCGCCCACCGAAATCTCTGATAACTTATTGTTTTTATAAAGGATATTACCCTCCACACGAACTATGCTACATAATTATTATTCTGTTAACACGATCAAAACCTTATTGGGGAAAACTGACACTTTAATGGTGCTACCCTATGGTTCGGCTTGCGCTCCATCCAGCACAGGCATCATTGCATCGGGCTTAAGCAGCTTGGGTCATAGTGTTAACGAGGTTTGGTCCATAGCAAACACTGAAATAAGCCGAGGCACGTCAGGGCGCTGCCAATGGAGCAAATCAGCAGAAATTCTCTGCGCCGCAACCTGGATAACACCCGACCAATGCCAAAACCTAGCAGAGGCAACCCAACTTGCATACCAGGATCTGCTCACACTACTAGACCAACTTGACTACCAACATCCTTTTCGCTTCTGGAATTATCTACCCAATATCAATGCTGGAGATAATGATGAAGAGCAATATAAAAAATTTTGTATGGGCCGCCTCAATGCCTTCAAAACAAAAGGGGTACACCCCAATGAGTTTCCAGCCGCTTCCGCGCTTGGGCACCACTCAGCGGGAGCAGTCATTTATGTGATTGCCAACCGTTTTCCGTCAACCCACCATAAGAACGCTTTACAATTAAATGCTTATGAATATCCGCGCGAATACGGCATTAGCAGTCCTTCTTTTTCGCGCGCAACCAGTATTACCATTAGCGCAAAACCATTATTTTTCATTTCAGGAACAGCCAGCATTATCGGACACAAAACTCAACACGCCAACGACCTAGTAAAACAAGTACAAACTACGATTGACAATGTTCAGTATCTGCTAGAGCATGCCAATAACCATGCATTGCCGCTGCAATCAATGAAGGTTTACTTACGTCATGCTAAAGACTATTCGGTAGCGAAAAAACTGCTGGAAAAAACGTTCTTATCAGTACCCATGTTATTTACACATGCCAATATATGTCGTACTGATCTATTAGTGGAAATCGAGTGTTTTTGCAGTTAACACGACAAACCTTTTCGCAAAAATGACACAAAAACGTCAAAACTTGAATACTTATTGGCGGGTATTTGCCACCGGATTCAGTTTTTTTCTGTTCGGTCTTGGGTCTCTCATCATTGGCTTGTTTTTTCTTCTCATTATTACACCACTACCAATAACAGCATACCGTAAACAATGTTGGGTTCGCCAAATTATCAACAAGACATGTCAAGCCTATATTGTGACAATAAAATCATTACAAGTACTAAGCTTTTCTATAGAAAAAAACGATATTGAAAATCATTCAGGCCACTTAATCATCGCCAATCACCCAACACTATTAGATGCGATTCTTGTATTATCAGCCATCGATAACGTATGCTGCATTGTTAAGGCAGATTTATGGAAAAATCCGCTCACCTACGTTGTTGTCACACTGGCAGGATATATCCCGAACACCTCTGCCAATTTGGTCGAGTTAGCAATAAACAAACTCCGTAATAATGAAAATATTTTAATATTTCCAGAAGGCACACGTAACACTTACAACAGCCAATTGGAGTTTAAACGTGGCGCGGCAAACATTGCCGTGCTCGCTAATTGCCCGATTTTGCCCATTATCATTGACTGTGCGCCACGGACACTGCAAAAACACGAAAAATGGTATCAAGTCCCCACATCAACCCCACATTTTTCTTTACGCATACTCCCTGTAATCAACATTGCCAATTGTATCGACACCAGCAGACCCAGAACTATACAATACCGCCATCTCACTGGTTTCTTACGCGAGCACTATCTCACTCATTTATCAACATAAATGACAGCAAGCATAGAAAACACGATCATTTTTACATCATCGGCCACTATTTTTCGATATAACAGCGCCGATATAATCAACCAATTATTGCTATAATCACGAAACTTACTCGCTGTCACGCGCCTCACAAAAGAACTATGAAATACAGCCACAAAGAAATTCTTGACCATACCAAACAAATACTAATACAGTTATTTGAATTAGATGAGTCGCTACTAACACCTGACGCACGACTCTATGAAGACCTTGATATAGACAGTATTGATACCGTAGACATGCTAATCGAACTCAAACGTTTGACTGGTGCCAATGTAAAACCTGAACATTTCAAACAAGCTCGAACCTTGCAGGATATTGTTGAGGTTGTGGCCAAATTATAACTTCAAAGCAAACGGCTATGGAAGATAAAGTCAGTGTTAGCCTGGACTTTGAGGTGCCTTTTTTTGATGTCGATGCTTATCGCGTTGTTTGGCACGGCAGTTATGTCAAATATTTTGAAGTGGCGCGCTGTAAACTACTCGAACATATCAACTATACTTACGATGACATGGAGAATTCCGGCTATTTTTTTCCTATCGTTGACTTGCAAATTCGATACATAAAATCACTGCGCTTCAGGCAAAAAGTAACTATTATCGCCACCTTGCACGAATGGCAATGTCGCCTGGTCATCCACTACCTGA
The DNA here is from genome assembly GCA_964445215.1 of uncultured Thiotrichales bacterium. Lineage (GTDB taxonomy): Bacteria > Pseudomonadota > Gammaproteobacteria. The sequence continues at coordinate 6,125 of CAYUKF010000013.1, read as the reverse complement.
TCCTTGATAAAGACACCGGGCAGCGTTTAACGAAAGGCAAAACAGTGCAAGCAGCTGTATCCACGCCAGATTTGATTACGCAATTTACCTGCCCGGACATATTAGTCAACAACATTAAACAAGCCCTGTCAACAAACACATAATGCGCGATATTCTTTTGGTCTGTTGTCTGATTTTATGGCATAGCACCCCTGTCTACGCCAAGGACCATACCGTAGCGGCAGCATTAACCAAGATCCTCCCCCAACATTGCTTGTTATCTGGCAGTTTTACACAAACACGCAAGCTCCATACACTGCCAGCACCATTAGTTTCATCTGGTCAGTTTTTCTTTTCTTGCCACAACGGGCTCATTTGGCAAACTAACTCACCCATCAATGAAACACTTATTTACACACAACAAACATATCATTTCCAAATTAAAGGACAACAGCTACCACAACTATTACAAAGCAGGCTACATGACCACCTGGCCAAGATACTGCTCGGGTTAATGAGTGCAGACAAGCATTACTTGCAAGAACAATTTGTCATCAACAGTGAGCCGAATGACAATACATCTTTTATTCTCGAACCAAAAAATAAACAATTAAAACGCGCCTTGAGAAAAATAATTGTGCGTCAACAAAATAAACTTAATACACTAAAAATATTCAATATCAACAAAGAAACAACGCAAATCGAAATCAGTAATATACAGCACGTCAACGGGCAAGATAACAGCCACGTCCAGTCTTTTTGCCATGACTTCGCAGGCAAAATACAGCTCAACTGCGACATACTCATGCAACCACAAAACTATTTAACGCTTCATTAAGAAATGCTGTTATGGAGAAGCCTATTTCTCATTGCCCTCGTCTTTATAGGCCAATTTTTTATTCGTGGCTATGACTCTATCTCTATCGACACAGACCTAAAAGACTTATCTCCCGCGCTCGCCCATCAACAAGACTTACAATCTGCCATCGATACACTATCAGAAGATATAGAACGCCGTTTTATATTGCTACTTAGCAGCACTGACTCAGATCAGGCACAGCAAGCCAAAGAATTTATTATTGAGCGAATAAACGCTATTGATAATCTTACTATTGCCGATCTGAACGATGAGCAGTCTGCCGCCTTACTGGAAAAATTCACGCTACATCGCTTTCAATTACTCACAGCCAATCAACAAAAAGATATTGGCCAACTCGACGATGATACCCTGGCTAAACAAGCGCAACAACGCCTGTTTCAATTACAGGGAAGCATTGGATTATTGCCTTTTTCTGATGACCCAATGGGTTGGCTTAACGATTATATAGTACAATTTATGAGCGTATCCGGATTGCAAAATACGCATCATAAGAAACAAAAAATACAACCCGCTAACACCAATGAAAGCAGGGTTTTTTATCAACCTGTCGCCATTACTATTGAGCATGGCGCCTTGCAAATGTCAACGCAAAGAATACTGCGCCGCCAATTGCAAGCATTGGAAAAACAGATGTTAGACCAATACTCTGTGAGTATTCACCGTTCAGGAGTGTTTTTCTTTGCTGCGGATGCCGCCGACCAGGCAAAACGTGATATCAGTCTTATCAGCACTTTTTCTCTGATTGGTGTGATTGCCTTATTGCTGGTGGCCTTTCGCACACTGTCGGCACTGTGGTTGCCCTTATTATCTATCGCGCTAGGAGTTACTGGCGCTTTCGCCGTTACACACGCCTGGTTTGGTTCTGTGCATATCTTAACCATTCTGTCAGGTGCAAGTTTAATAGGCATCGTGATTGATTATTCACTGCACTATTTTTACCATCAAAGCATAAACCAGCATAATCCCCACCATAGCTCGGGCAGGAATAATACCCAGCAGCAAAGCAAGCACCTGCATAGCGCGCTGCTATTGAGCTTGTTAACGTCGATCATTGGCTTTGGTGCACTGTCCCTCTCCGAGCTTGACTCACTCAAAAAACTGGCTGTATTTGCTTGCTGCGGGCTAATTATGGCCTGGCTAAGTGTGCTGGTGCTCGGCTCATGGATGCTACGCAAACCTGTTCATATCGATCAACGCTATATCCCTGCATTACTTAAACTGTTGATGTTGCCTTTGCGTGCTATTGGAACAAAGATGATGCTCGCTTTTAGCCTAACTATAATGGTATGTTTTTCTGTTCTTGCGTATATTGGCATTCCTAGCAATGATGACCCTCGTTTGTTTTTTAAACCCTCAATCGATCTGTTAAAACAAGAACAGTACATTAACAAACAGGTCAATGATTATGAACCAGGACGCTATCTGATAATACACGGAGAAAATTCAGAGCAGGTTTACAAAAAATTTGCCAAGCTGATAAGTGCGACAGACAATAATCAAATAATCCCACTCAACAGTGTAATGAATTGGCTACCCTCGCCAATGGAACAACGTAGCAACTATCAAATGCAACAACGTTTATTTCAACATGATGGTGTCATCGATAAGCTTTTCACCCTATTAGGCATGCCTGATGGCAGCGCAACACAATTACATAGCCAATACCTGAACGCTGATCAACAGCTGTTAACTCCAACGGAGATGTTGGCATTATTACCTAACACGGCGAACAGTTTATGGCTTGACAATAATGCAAGAATCTACAGTTTCGCCTTGATACCCAAGGGCGCGGATACCACTGCCATAGAAATCGCAAGCAATAAAATTGAGGGTGTTGACTATATTAATACCGTTGCCCTGGCTGAAAATACCTTGCAACAGCAGCGAGTTTCTGCAGAAAAATTATTACTCTATGCTTACGCGCTTATCGCCATACTGATGTTGCTGCGCTTTCGTCGCATGGAAGCATTATGGATGTTAGCGGTTCCTATTAGCGCCAGCATGGGCACCGTTATTATCCTGGTACTACTCGGGCAACCCATGAATTTATTTCACACCATGGCGCTATTTTTGATATTGGGCTTAGGTATGGATTATGTCATTTTCTCTCGCGAGATGGCGACAACGCCACTGGCTCTGCCTCATACTTTACAGGCTATTTTGCTTTCAGCCTTGACGACTTTATTGTCCTTTGGCTTGCTCAGCATGAGTTCCATACCTGTAGTACAAGCCTTTGGCTTGACAGTGCTAATTGGTAACATCCTCAATCTGTTTGGTACCCTAGCTTATACGCAGATATACCATGCTAATAAGGAGACAAAAAATTATGTCACACAATAAGCGTGTCCTGGTCACCGGTGCAAGTCGCGGTATTGGCAAAGCCACAGCGCTGAAACTGGCCCAACAAGGCTTTGCTGTCACTGTGCACTGCCACAGCAATGTCGATGCCGCCAGCAAACTCATCGAAGAAATCAATACCTTGCATGGCAATGCCCGCTTATTGCAATGTGATATCAGCAACCGAACGCAAACGCGACTCGCGCTGGAACAGGCTGTCGATACGCATGGTGCCTATTACGGCATTGTCTGCAACGCGGGCATTGCTAGCGATAACGCCTTCCCATCGTTAACTGAAGACGATTGGGATAAAGTTATCCACACCAATCTCGATGGTTTTTATAATGTGCTTCACCCCTTGGTGATGCCCATGATCCGTTTGCGCCAAGGCGGGCGTATCGTTACCCTTTCATCCGTATCAGGCTTAACAGGAAATCGCGGGCAAGTGAATTACAGTGCTGCCAAAGCAGGCATTATTGGTGCAACAAAAGCACTGGCAATAGAACTCGCTAAACGAAAAATCACCGTTAACTGTGTGGCGCCAGGCATTATCGAAACAGATATGATAAAAGGCATATCTGTCGATGATGCAAAGAAAATGATCCCCCTGCGGCGCTTGGGTAGCGTCGATGACGTCGCAGCCACAATCAATTTCTTAATGTCAGATGACGCCAGCTACATTACGCGCCAAGTTATTAGTGTTAATGGCGGTATTTGTTAATTTTTCAGACGTCCCGTCAAGCACGTAAAGTCAGGCGCGCCAAATTAGGGCAATGATCAAATATACTTTGATTATGTCATTTATAGTGTAAGCTTCACCGTATGCAGTAAAAACTTAGCCGACAAGATCGAAGCTATTTAACTAAAAATATATAACCAATATTATCTAACTAGGATACCCAACGAACAGGAGATTCGCAATTATGACAAAGATCACACATAGCAGCCATTCCTACAAAACAACAATGAGCAAGCAATGGTGGCTTGGCAGCGTGCTTATCTTTGCCCTGCTGTCTTTAACGCATGCTCAAGCAGCTATTCAGCCGCAAGCTATTACGCCTGAGGCAGGCAAAGAGTACTACACCCGCTACAATTTTTGGCATGAAAAAAAGAAACACAAAACCACCAACTATTCCCGCGGAGTATTGGTTCCCGTCAATACCAAGGTGACCTTGCTATCCATAGGAAAAAAGAAAATAAAACTGGAAATTGAGGGACAGCCTGTAACGCTTGTCAACGCAAAGAAACATACCCAAAGAGGCACTGATGAAATTGCCGCTGAGCTATTGTCATTGACTGAGATTTCCTTAAGCGAAGTAAACCAGGAACTCCTTGATGATATGAAAAATGGCGTCCTCAGACTGGGCATGACAAAAGAAGAGGTGTTGATTACAAGAGGCTACCCACCAAGACACAAAACCCCATCAACCAAAGCCAACAGGTGGGTGTATTGGAACAATAGATTCGTTCAGCATACCTTGGTCTTTCGAGATGACAAACTGGCCGAGGGTCGCGAACTCTTTTAGTGAATTTTATGCCAATAGTCCTGCCGTACCGACAGGGCTATTGGCACCTTGTGTAAAGTTGCCACAGTGTGTCACGACAACGCTACCACTCAGAGCTTTTTAGATTAACCTTAAATTTTCCGAAACAGCAATGAAGTATTGACACCGCCAAAGGCAAAATTATTGCTCATAATTACCTGCGCCGTCATTCCTCGAATTTCATCGCGAATATAATCTAATTCGCCACAGCGCGGATCAAGCTTGGTTAAATTAAGGGTCGGTGCAAACCATCCATCACGCATCATCATAATACTTGCCCATGCCTCGAAAGCACCACACATACCAAGCGTATGTCCTGTATAGCTTTTTAATGCGCTAACAGGAATTTGTGTGCCAAGTATCTGCTCAGTCGCCAATGATTCGGTAATATCGCCCTGCTCAGTGGCGGTGCCATGCGCAGCCAAATAATCCACTTCACTTGCGCTGATATTTGCATCTTGCAAACATAACTCCATCACTTTTTCCATGGTTTCCTGCCTGGGTCGCACTAAATGATAGCCATCTGTATTGGTGGCATAGCCAATCACTTCGGCGAGAATATCTGCGCCACGCGCTTGTGCATGGTCATACGATTCAAGAATAAGCGTACAGGCTCCCTCGCCCAAGACCAAACCATCGCGCTGCTGATCATAGGGTCTGGGCGTTTGTTCTGGTGTTGCATTCGCTGTGCTGGTAGCAAAAATGGTATCGAACACTGCCGCCTGAGTCGGGCATAGTTCTTCAGCGCCACCAGCAATCATCACTTGCTGTTGACCACTGCATATTGCCTCATAAGCAAAACCAATACCTTGGCTACCCGCAGTACAGGCGCTGGAAGTGGTGTACATTCTTCCCTGGGTAGCAAAATGAACACTAATGCTAATCGCAGCGGTATGGCTCATCATACGCAAATAAGTGGTACTGTTCATGCGCGCCATAGACTGATTTTCCAGTAAGCTAAAAAATTCTAATGCTGCATCACTACTGCCCGTTGCCGAACCATAAGCAACACCAGTCTGGCCACTGCTCAGTACCTTGTCACCAATCAAACCTGCTTGTTCTAGTGCTAGCTCACTTGCTCTAACTGCCATCTGCGCAACACGACCCATCTTGCGTTTTTGTTTGATGCTGTAGTGTTCTGGCAAAGAAAAATCAAGCACTGGCGCGGCCAGGCGCGTATTCATTTCAGAATATTGCTGCCAATCCTCCATAAAACACACGGCATTACGTTGGCTTTTCAGTGATTGACTGACATCTTGCCAATTATTACCCAGTGCCGAAATAGTGCCGCCACCAGTAATAACGACTCTTTGCTGATCTTTAATATAAAAGTTTTTGTGCATAGGCGTTATTTAAGGAGCCTCTGATTTATTCTGGACGAAGTA